>JALOTT010000121.1 GCA_025457745.1 Verrucomicrobiota bacterium | reverse complement strand
CGCTCGCGCGCTTGCGTGAAAGCACGATTGACGCCGAAAGATGGCCGAAGGTATGCACCGCTGCCGGATCGGTGAAATCATCCGCCGGCACATAAACCGCCTGGATGGAGGTGATGGCGCCGGTATCCGTGTTGGCGATCCGCTCCTCCAAGCGCGACAACTCCGTGCCCATCGTCGGTTGATAACCGAGGCGCGACGGCATCTGCCCCATCAGACCGGACACCTCGGAACCAGCCTGGATAAATCGGAAAATGTTATCAATGAGCAGCAGCACATCGCGCCGCTCGTCGTCCCGGAAATACTCGGCCATCGTGAGCGCGGCGTGGCCCACGCGGAACCGGCTGCCGGGCGGCTCGTTCATCTGGCCGAACACCATCACCATGTTCGGCAGCACACCGGCGGCTTTCATCTCGCGGTAAAGCTCCTCGCCTTCGCGACAGCGTTCGCCGATACCACAAAATAAACTGACCCCCTCGTGGTGTCCGATCATGTTGTGGATCATTTCGGTGAGCAGAACGGTTTTGCCCACGCCCGCCCCGCCGAACAGGCCCGCCTTGCCGCCGCGCTCCAGCGGCACGAGCACATCAATCACCTTGATTCCCGTTTCAAAGACCTCGGATTTGGTGGAACGCCGGGTCAGCGGCGGCGGGGCGCGGTGGACGGTGCGCCACTCCACGTCCGAAACGTCCCCTTCGCGGTCAATCGCGTCGCCGAACACGTCGAACATGCGCGAAAGAATTCCCTTGCCGACCGGCACCGTCAACGGCCCGCCCGTGTCCTCAACCACCATGCCGCGCGCCAGGCCCTGCGTGGGCGTCAACGCGATGCCGCGCACGCGCTGCGCATCGAGTTGCGCGAGCACTTCGATGGCGATGCAATCGTCTTTCCCCGCGTGCAACAACGAATAGATCGCCGGCAATTGATTATCGAACCGGACATCCACGACACTGCCGCGCACGGAAACAACTGCTCCTTGGTTACGCAGGATTGGGTCCCTGTCCGTTCCTAAGTTGGTCGTTGTTTTCATGGTAACAGAGACGGTGGCCAGGCGCTAAGTCGTGCGTGTTTCCAACTCGGCGGAATACTTGCCGAAGCGCGCCGCGCCGTTGCAACGGGCACGATGAAGGAGCACGTGCTGCGCTGCCTTGACATTCTCCGGTTTGCCGGCCCAGGCTTTCAGCGCGGGCGCTTGCAGCGCACGGCCAAAAGAAAAGCTTAGTTGCCAGGGCGCGCTGGCCTGCTGGTTGAGAGCGTCGAGATTGCGTGTAGCTTCCACATCGCTCTGGCCACCGGAGAGAAAGACGCAGCCGGGCACGGTTGCGGGCACCACGCGGCGAAAGCATCGCAGGGTCGCTTCGGCCACTTCCGCCGGGCCGGCCGGTTGCGAACAGGCCTTTCCCGACACAATCATGTTCGGCTTGAGCAGCATGGCTTCAAATGTGACCCGATGCTCAAACAGGGCCGTGAACAAAGCCTCCAGTGCGGCGGCCGTGACCTCCGCACAGCGGGCGAGGGTGTGGTCGCCGTCCATGAGCACTTCAGGTTCGACGATGGGGACGAGTCCCGCCTCCTGGCTCAAAGCGGCGAAGCGGGCCAGCGCGTGGGCATTGGCTTGCAGACACGTCAGCGTCGGAATGTTCTCGCCGATGGTGATGACTGCGCGCCACTTGGTGAACTGCGCGCCGAGTTGGACGTATTCCGCCAGACGGTCGCGCAAACCATCAAGACCTTCAGTAATCTTTTCGCCGGGAAACTGCGCCAGCGCCTTAGCACCCTTGTCCACTTTGATGCCGGGAATGATGCCTTGCCGCCGGAGCAGTTTCACCAGCGGCGTGCCATCACCGGCCTTCTGCCGGATGGTTTCGTCAAACAGAATGACGCCGCTGATGAACTCGCCCAGACCGGGCGTCGAAAACAACGCCGCCCGGTAATCGCGCCGGTTCTCTTCAGTTGACTCGACCTGAATGGTTTTGAACCGTTTCTCGATGGTTGGCGAACTTTCGTCCGCTGCCAGAATGCCTTTTCCCGGCGCCACGAGCGCCTGGGCGGTCGTTTCCATTTCTTGTGTTTTCATAATTCAAAGCAATTAAACTTTTGCTGGCCGGTTGGGCCCCGGTGTTCTCAAGGGAAACCCAGAAGACGCTTTGTGCCGCCAGGAGGCTTCAGACCAGTCTTTTTGATGGACGTGATCCGCGCTTTCTTCTTCGACGCCCTTGCTGAGGCGGGAATGGTTATGCGATTACTGCAGGATGGACAGTTCATACGGCGCCCGGCCCAGTCTTGCTTCGCGAAAATGGGCTGGCCACAGGTGGGACAATTGAATGTGAATTCTTTCATGACTAATGGCTGTTTTCTAATGCTGGATCGGCAGTGTTCTTTGCGTTCGTTATCTTCGCTCGTCACGTCGGAAAACCGCTCATGCAATCATTTGACCTGCAAGGTGGAAACGACTTGCGTCACACCCTTGGTTTCGAGCGCAAGCAGCACGGCGCGGCCAATCAAATCCGCTGACGACACCGTCCCGGAAAGCGTTACCACGCTACCGGTCGTGTTGACCGCGATGTTCCAAGCGGAGAGTTCCGAGTCGGCGGCCAACTTGGCCTTGATGACAGCCGTGATCTGCGCCTCGGCGGCGGCATCGGCGACAACTGCGCCGGCGTCGCGCGCCTTTCGGCGAACCACTTTGCCTGTCTGTTCGAGTTCCTCTTTGACCGTGCTGGCCTGCAATTCCAGTGCTTCCAGCTTGGGTTTGAGCATCTCCTCCAATTGAGCGGCGGTCTGTCCCGCGCTCGCGAGAGTGTCAGCGGCCACTGCTCGCAACCGCTGTTGCGCTTGCTGAACGGCGCGGGGCTGGTTGGCCCGGCTGAAAAACCAGTAGCCGCCCACGCCCAAGATCAATCCGACAATCAATCCATTGATGAATTTTCGCATAACAAACTCCTTTCTGTGTCGCGTTCTTTTCCTGGGCGTGTTGAAGGGTCAAGCGCGTTTCGGCCGGCGGCGGGGCGGCGGTCGGAGGTCCGGCGATTTGACGGTGGCCTTGATAAGCGGCGGGACCTGGTGAACCGGCAATACCGGCGGCGTTGGCAAAAGCGCGGCCGGGGGTGCAATCACGGGTGGCACACCGACTGCGCTCGCGGGCGCAGACAATTCCGCCTCCGCGCGCAGCCAGAATTCTTCATCGCGTCCGGAAGGTTTGCCCGCCTGTTCCCATAGATGATAGGCGCGTTCGGCGATGGTTTCGCGGGACGGTTGCGGCTGGTTCATGGCGTTCCTTTCATTCGACGGTGAATCCGACTTTCAAAGTGACCTGCCAGTGGGCGACGCGGTTCTTGTCAATGTCGCCGCGCGTTTCGACGATTTGAAACCAGCGCAGATTCTTGATGGTTTTGCCCGCACGTTTGAGCGCCGTATTCACGGCGTCCTCAATGCTGGTCGTGGACGTGCCGGTGAGTTCGATGTGTTTATAGACGCGATCTTTCATAACTTGATTCTACCGGTTTGGATTGGGACGAACAGCTTTCGCCGATGAAACTCTTCGGTGAGGAAGTTGTTCCGCGAGTTCCTCGGCAGGGTAGGTCCAGATTTCCGCCAACGTCGGATGGTAGTGCGGCATGACGGCGAGTTCGCGCACGGTCATGCGGCTGTGCATCGCGGCCACGATTTCGTGGATGAGTTCGCCGCCAAGCGGGCCAACGCACGCGCCGCCGAGGATTTCGCCTGTGGCGGGATGCGCCAGCAGTTTTACGAAGCCATCCGTCGCGTCCATGATGAGGGATTTGCCGTGGTCGTTGAACGGATAGCGGGCAACGAGGACGCGTTGGCCGGCGGCCTTGGCTTGTTTTTCCGTCAGGCCCACGGTGGCGATTTGCGGTTCGGTGAACACGACCTGCGTCAGCAGCCGGCAATCCATGACGCGCGGCTGCTGCGAGTTGATGATGTTTTGCGCCGCGGTTTCTCCCTGCTGAATAGCCACGTGAACCACCTCGTGCAGACTGGTGCAATCACCCGCCGCGTAGATGTGCGGCGCTGTCGTGCGCATTTGTTCATCGGTCACGATTCGTCCGCCGTCCGTCTTCACTCCGGCCAAATCCAGATTCAACGAGGCCGTGTTGGGGCTACGACCCAGCGCGAGAAGGATTTCCTCAGCGGCGACACGCCTCCGTTTTCCGGCGTGTTGAAACTCCACGACTTTCTTCCGTCCTTTCCGCCGCGCGTCGAGCAGTTTCGTGCCGGTGAACAACTGGACGCCGTCGCGGCGCAGCGCGGTTTCGAGCGCCTCGGCGGCGTCGGCATCGCAGCCGCGCAAGATGTGGTCGCTGCGCTGAATCAATGTCACCGCCACGTCGAAGCGCGCGAAGAGCTGGGCGAGTTCCACGGCCACGCTGCCGCCGCCGAGCACCAGGAGTGATTTGGGCAATCGGCGCAGAGTGACTGCTTCGTCGCTCGTGATGAATCCCGCGTTATGGAGTTGAGGCAGCGGCGGAGGCGAAACGACCGAGCCGGTGGCCAAAACAAAATGCCGGGCCGTCAGCGTTCGCCCGTTGCCGAGGTCGAGGGTGTGGGGATTTTGAAACGTGGCGCGGGCGCGGATGAGCGCGAACTTGCTCCCGGTGAGTTGCCGTTGGCGATAGGCGGCAAAATCGCGGATCATGGATTCTTTGCGCGCCATGACTCTTTCCCATCGAAAGGGGATGGACTTCGGCTTCATGCCCCAAACCTCAGCGCGCTGCGCGAGGTGGCGCACTTCCGCCGCCCAGAGCAGCGCCTTGCTCGGCATGCAGCCGCGCAAAATACATAAACCACCCAACTCGCGCCCGCCCTCGATCACAACGGTGCGCAGCCCCGCGGCCGACGCCGTCCGCGCCGCGGCAAAACCGGCACTGCCGCCGCCGACAACGGCCACGTCGAAAGCAAAACGGGATGGGATTCCTGGCTTCACAGCTTGATGACATCTCCCTGCGCTGGCAGAATCGGCTTGAGTCCATGCCGCTTGCGGATGAGTTCGGCCAGCGGTTCGCGCCCGCGCGCTTCACCGTGAGTGAGGACCACTTTGGGTTTGGACGGCGCGAGGCTGCCGAACCAGTTCATCAGTGCGCTCTGGCCGGCGTGGGCACTGAAGCCGTTCAACGTGTGGATGTGCGCCTTGACCGCGATTTTCTCGCCGAAGATTTTTACGGATTTCGCGCCGTCCACGAGTTGGCGACCCAGCGTGCCTTCGCCCTGATAGCCGACGATCATCACGACGGTGTCGGGCTGCCACAGGCCGTGCTTGAAATGGTGAAGGATGCGACCGGCGGTGCACATGCCCGAACCGGCCATGATGAGGCACGGGCCGGAAACGTCGTTGAGCTTCATGGAATCCTGCGCGGTGGGCGTGGGTTTCACATGCGCTTGTTTTCGGGTGAGGGCACAGCCGCGACGCCACGCCTTGGCTTCGTCGTCGAACAAGTCCGGGTGACGGCGGTAAATGTTCGTCGCTTCAATCGCCATCGGGCTGTCGAGAAAGACCGGGAACGGCTTGAGCTTGCTGGCGCAGAACAGTTCATCCAAATGATACAGAATCTGCTGCGTGCGCCCGACCGCAAACGCGGGGACAAGAATGCGCGCCCGGCGTTTCACCGCGTCCTGGATGATGCCGCGAAACTCGGCGAGCGTTTCTTTCAACGGCTTGTTGTCCCGGTCGCCGTAGGTGGATTCCATGAACACGAGGTCCGCATGTTTGAACGGCACGGCGCCCCGGATGATCGCCAGATGCATTGGGCCGATGTCGCCGGAGAAAACGACAATCCTCGTTTTCCCTTTTTCCTGGACGGTGAGTTTGATGCTGGCCGAGCCGAGCATGTGTCCGGCAATGGTGTAACGCGCCGTGATGCCCTCGCCGACCTGGAAGGACCGGTCAAACTCGACATCCCGAAAGCGTGACATCGTCTGGTCAACTTCGTTGGCGTTGTAGAGCGGTTCGAGCAGAGGCTTCCCGGCCCGCTCACGCTTGCGATTCTTGCGTTCAACGTCGTAGGACTGGACTTTCGCTGAATCGCGCAGAATCAATCCGGCCAGGTCACGCGTGGCACCAGTGGCGTAAATGCCGCCTTGATAGCCGGCTTTGGTCAGCAACGGCAGTCGCCCGCAGTGGTCGAGGTGCGCGTGGGTCAGCAACACTGCATCGAGCCGCTTGGGATCGAGTCCCAAGGGCAGAACGTTTTTCGCATCGGTATTCCCTCCGCCTTGGAACATGCCGAAATCCACGAGCACCCGCGCGCGGGCGGTTTCCAACAGATAGGCCGAGCCGGTGACTTCACCCGCCGCGCCGTGGAGTGTGATTTTCATCTAGGTGATGTGAAGTGCCGTTGGCTGACCATGAGATGTTCACTTGCCGAGGGTCTTCCGAAACTCGGCGTAAGCGTTGCCGAGCCGCTCGGCAGACGCCGGATCGCCGCGAGCCAGCAGGGTGATCAAGTCGTCACGCTCCGCCAGGAGCGGCTGCAGCCCTGTTCGTGCGTTTAATGGCAAGGCCGATCCGATTCCGCGGTCGAGTTCCGCTGTGACCAGGCTGAAGAAGTTGGCCGCACCTTGTCGGGCGGCTTCGTAATCGCCGCGCCGGGCGTCCAGAGCCGCGCAGGCCAGCGTGATCTGAAGTTGCGTCCGTCGCAGTTCCTGCTGTGTCCGGTGCAATTCCCCCGTCAGCCGGCTGGACCTGAGCCACATCGGAACAAAGCCCGCGCAGAAAGCAGCGAGCAGGACGATCACTGGCAGCCATGACCGGAGGCGGGGTCTTGTTTTCCGCGGTGCCGGGGTTTCTGTCGCGGTTTTGCTGGGACTTTGGAATTCCTGACTCATGGTTGTCTTGGTTAGCTCCTCAGCGTTTCAGCGAGTTGCGCTGCGGCGCAACACCAACACCGGACACGGCGCATGGCGCGCGACGCGCTCGGCGGTGCTGCCGAGCACCACATGCTTCAGGCCGGTACGGCCGTGCGTTGCGATGATGATGAGATCAGCGCGGATGGATCGCGCGGTGGCGGCGATCTGGTCGTACGCTTTTCCTTTTCGGACGACCATGCGGATCGGGATCGAATCTGGGAACTCCGTGCGCGCCAATTCACCCAAGGCCGCTTTGGCCTTGCCCGAAATGTCGCGCTGGACCGCGCCCAGCGGCACCGTTCCGAACTCGCCAACTGCAGTGGTCGGCTCGACGACATGCAGCAGGTACACCTTGGCGGCAAAGAAATCCGCCCAGTGGCGGGCAAAGCGCAAGGCCCGCCGTGACGGCGGCGAAAAGTCGAGCGGGACGAGGATGCGCTTGGGCCAGACATGAATCAGGGGATCATCCGCGGCAAGCTTGTTCCAGTCCTGCGGTGGCTTGAGTTTCGCGACGTGTTCCAGCCCTTCTTCGACATGGCCGGCCACGAAAGCGCCGGCCACGGCGCCAATGGGGCCAGCCACGGCACCGCCCACTGCCATTCCCACAGCCGTTTCGGCAAGTTTGCGTTTGGTGTTCCTGGTTTTCATGGCGTCTCTTTTGGTTGCTGACATTACGCACCTTTCGCGCTGCCATCGGTGCCGCGCTTCAGAAAGGGAGTGAACAAATCAATGGGCAGCGGCAGGAACGTGGTCGTGTTGTGCTCGCCAGAAATCTCGCGCATGGTTTGCAGGAAGCGCAATTGCAGAGCGATGGGTTGGGTGCTGATCAACGCGGCGGCCTGCACCATCTTCTCGGCGGCCTGAAATTCGCCTTCGGCATTGACGATCTTCGCGCGGCGTTCGCGTTCGGCTTCGGCCTGTTTGGCCATCGCGCGCTTCATCGTTTCGGGCAACGACACATCCTTGACCTCGACGGAGGTCACCTTGATGCCCCACGGATCGGTCTGGCGATCTATGATCTCCTGAAGACGTTGGTTGATTTTCTCGCGGTGCGAAAGCAGCTCGTCCAGTTCCGCCTGCCCGATAACACTGCGCAAGGTCGTTTGGGCAATGAGCGAGGTCGCCTTGTAGAAATTCTCGATCTTGACGATGGCGGCCTCCGGGTCCACCACACGAAAATAGACCACGGCATCCACGGTGACCGGCACGTTGTCGCGGGTCATCATCTCCTGACTGGCCACGTCAATGGTGACCACGCGCAAGTCCACCTTCACGATCCGGTCCACAATCGGTATGAGCAGAATCAGGCCCGGCCCTTTGGCTTCCCGCCCATTCCGGGCGCTCCGTATGACCAGCACACCAATCAGCAGCCCAACACCGAAGGCGACGCCCATGGATTCATACGGATGCTCGCGGATTATTATGTCCGTCTTTTTGGCGGTGGCTTTCGCGGTCGCGACGGCCTGATCCTGCCATTCCGAGTAGATGGCTTTCGCTCGTTCAAGCGCGGCGGTGGCGCGGGAGCGCGCTTCCTGAGCCTTGTCGCTTACGTCAGCGGACGTGACCTTGAGCAGGTTTTCAGAATCACGGATCAGCGTCTTGAGGTCAGCCAACACCCGTTCGCGGGCGAGGCTGCCTCCGGCTTGCTCGATTACTCCAAAATAGGTTTCCATGGTTTAGTCCTTTGGTTGTTTTCCGTGATTTGGATGGGATGCCCGCACGACAAAGACGGGACACCGGGCATGGCGCACAACTCGTTCCGCCGTGCTGCCCATCAGAACGCGATCAAAACCCGTGCGGCCATGACTGGCCAGCACGATGAGGTCAATGTTCTTCTGCTGCGCAACCTCGGTGATGACATCGAACGCTTTTCCCCGCTTTACCCAACAAGTAACGGGTATGGCCGACGGAACAAATCGTCGTGCAAGCCTGGGCAGCCCGGCCCTGGCGTCCCTGACCAGCATAGTGTCCGGCACCGCGATCACCAATCCTTCCAGACCCGTGGCATACGCCGCGGGTTCAATGACGGAGAGGAGGCACAGTCGCGCTCCGCAGTCGCGGGCCAACGGCACGGCCACATCAAACGCGCGCAGCGAGGTTTTTGAAAAATCAGTTGGCACGAGGATTCGCCGCCAAGGCAGAACGCGGGCGGGCTTGTTCGGGAGTCCCCTTGCGGTTTTATTCGTTTGCATAATTTTTCTCCTGGATCTCCGTCAACGGCACCGTGAGCACCGGGCAGTGCGCGTGGCGCACAACGCGTTCAGCGGTGCTGCCGATCAGCATCCTTTTGAGGCCGGTAAGGCCATGCGTGCTGATGACAATCAAAGTCACATCCAACCGCCGCGCCGCAGAAATGATTTGTTCGTAAGCCGATCCCTGCCGCACGAGAGTTTGTCCCTGCAACTGCGGTGGGAGGCGTTCCGATGCCATCGCCGTCAGCCGCTTCCGGGCGGCGTCGGCGAGGTTGTGAAGGGTCAGACCGAGATAGTGTTTTCCCCCAGGGACGGCGTACCAGGTAGATGCGGCGGGCGGCTGGACAACGTGCAGTAAATTGATTTTCCCCCCGCATTGCCCGGCCAGCGACACGGCCACATCCAGCGCGCGCAGCGAGTTTTTTGAAAAGTCAATCGGCACAATGATTCGCTGCCGCGGCAGAACGCGGGCGGTTTTTCTCCGAACTTGCGATTTTGTCGTTTTAATCCGCATGAGTTGTCTCTGGGATTTGGGTCAATGTCGGCGCACCGTGAGCACCGGACGGCGCGCGTGCCGCACAACATGTTCGGCGGTGCTGCCAAGGAGGACGTGTTTGAGACCGGTATGACCGTGCGTGCTCAACGCAATGAGGTCCGCGCCCAGTTCATCGGCGGCATCAACGATTTCCAAGTACGCGCGACCGGTGCGCACCATCGTCTTGCCGAGCACGTCCGGCGGCACGAGTTCACGGGCCAAGGCTGAGAGTTTTTTCTTGGAAGCTTCGGCAATGGGTCGTGGGTCCACCGCCGCAACCCCAATCTCGCCGGGGTGATAGGGATAAACGTAAGGCGGCTCGACCACGTGAAGCAGGAAGACTTTTCCGCCGTATTGCTTCGCCAAGGGCACGGCGAAATCGAGTGCCTGGCGTGATTTGCCGGAGAAGTCCAGCGGCACGAGAATCCGGCGCAGTTTCAGCGTTGCGGCTTTGGCACCTCCCCGTTTTCTTTCTCCGCGGTTTACCATAGTTCCTGGTTGTTTTTTCGTTTTCATTTTCAGGTTGTGTTTTTCGGGCCGAGCATCACGTTCCCACGCGCGTCGTAAATCACTCATCGGCTGCGCTCGTTCAAGACAACTTCCACCAGCTTCGTCCGGTTTGGTGAAACCGCACGATTTCAAGTTACCTTTGCGCCGGCCGTGACGCTATCGGCCAAGGGCGGATGCCGCTTCCGGGAAACGCTGAGAGCCATCAGGTAAAGACCGATGCGGCCTGATCATGGGAAAAAAGTCGTAACTGTGTTCGTTCAAAGAGCCGTATCGCCGGTTTCTCCCGTGCGAATATTGACTGCCTCTTCCACGTTGCTCACGAATACCCTTCCATCACCCTTCTTGCCGGTGTGGGCGCGGGCCCGGATGATCTCGGCGAAGAGCTTCGCTTCCTCGTCCCGGCAAACCAATTCCAGTTTGGCGACGGTCGAGTAGCGCGTGACATAGTTAGCAGACTCGGCTTCCACCGCCTGCCCTTGATAATTCACGGGGCGGATTGCGTCCACCCGGATCAGGGTCAGGTCTTTGGCGCCAGCATCCTTTAGATCTTTGATAACCTGGCTGGCACAGAGTAGCCTGATATACGCTTTTATTTCTTTCATGTTTCTTTCCGGTTGTGGCGCGCCCGAAACCTGGCTGCCCAACGCTAAGGACGCATCATCCCCTCGGCCCTTGCAGGCCGGACAACCTAACTCATCGCGCCCAGGGACCGGAGGCCAAACCGGTTAAGCGACTTGCCGAACTGCGTCCTGACTGCCGTACGGATTCGGCACGTGCAACGCACATTCTGGATCATCACGCCACTGACCGTCCACGAGGAAACGGTAGTGGTGCGTGCCCGGTTCAAGTTCGACACTGGTGCGCCAGACGCCGTCCGCGCTCTTTTGCATGTTGATCGGCTGCTGCGTCCAATGCGTGAAGTCGCCCACCAACTGTACACTCATCGCCGTGGGTGCGGTGATGGAGAACGTCTGAGTCCGGCCACGCTTTGTTCCGAGCTTTGCGGGGTTTGTATGGTTGGTTTTTGCCATGTTTATCCTTCGGTTGCGGCCCGCGGGCGGTGCGGCCCTTCGAGCCAGGTTTATTTCGGTTCGTTGGATGACGCCGAAAACATGCGCCAAATCTGGATCAGCGAGGGTGCGACTCCCAGGGCCTTTGTCAAAAGTCCAGCGCCGGCCGAGGAACGGCGCAGGCCCAGCACCAACGCCACACCCGCCAGCGGCGCCACGGCCAGCGCCCACGAAGGAATTCTTTTTTGCGCCCCTCTGATCTGGCCCATCCAATTCGTGGCTTCGCGCAACTGCGCACATTCGACGTGCAGCGTCAGGCGGTTCAGGTCGCTCTCCAGCAACAGCGTTTGTTTGCGCAGTTGAAGTGCCGTCATTTCTTGCTCTCCAAACATTCGCGGTCCTTTTTGAGTTCGGCCAGCGTGCCGGATAACAGCGGCCAGTTCTTCAAACGCACGCGCAGCCGCCAATAGGACAGCAGTGTGCTGATCAAACCCAGCGCGCTCATCAACAACAGCCCTTTCACGCCGAATTGATTCCAGACGACGATGACTAGCGCGAGGGCCGCCATCGCCAGCGTGAAGAAACCCAGCGCCACGATCGCCGCCGTCAGCAAGAGCGCGTTGAAAAGGCGGATGCGTTCCTCCTGCAACTCGACCACCAGCAACTCCAGCCGGTTCTGAAAAATGGCTAGAACGGTGGTGCCAAGCCGCCGCAAGGTGTCCAACACGCCTGGACGGATTGTTTCGCTTTCGTCCATGGGTTTAACGGCGTCCGACCAGCACGCCAATTAGCAGCCCCACGCCAAAGGCGATGCCGATGGATTCATAGGGATGCTCGCGGATGACGTGATCCGTGGCCTTGGCCGCTTCGACGGTTTTGTCTTGGAGGTGTTCGCACGTGGCCTTGGCGGAATCTAGCGCCGTCGTCAGCCGGCTGCGCACTTCCTTCACTTTTTCGCCCGCCTCGCCCGCGGTGGCCTTGAGCAACTCCTCCGCGTCGCGCATGACCAGTTTAAGATCGCCGGTCAGCCGTTGATTTGCTTCATGTGGTGTCATGTTGGTCCTTTCTCTGTTTCGATGGTTATGCGTTGATGAGTTCGGTTTGTCGCGGTGCGGGCGCAACCGTTTTACGGGTCTCTTGCCCGCATCGCAGTCGGCTCAACCGAGCCGGCAATTCGTTGTTCTCAAGCGGATGCCCGCGGTTAAACTTGATCTCGACGGGCGATGAGGTTTGGTCCTGCTCTGGAGCGTGGATTCTCAACACCCGCACATCGCCACCGCAATTTGGCTTTCGGAAATTCATTTCAAGCATTCTAATTTCTCGCGCACTTCCTGTTCGGTGGCGCGCCCGATGATCTGGTCCTGTAGATTTCCCCGGTTGAAAATAAGCAGAGTGGGCACGGCGCGCACGCCATATTCCTCGGCCAACCCTTCGTGATGCTCCACGTTCACCCGGGCCACTTTGACCGGGGTGGCCTCATGTTCGGCGACGGATTCGAGCACGGGGGTCATGGCCTTGCACGGATCAGACCAACTGGCCCAAAACTGCACCAGCACGGGCCTCCGCGCGCCGAGCACTTCCCGCGGAAAGTTCGCTTCGTTTACTTCAATAACATTGTTGTTCACGGTTGTCTTCATGTTTGGTCGGACATCGGAATTTCAAATCGCAATCAGCGCCACGACTGCGCCGCGACTCACTCGTTGATTCCCCAATGCTGATAGTAGCGGCGGGGCGTCTGCTCCAGGATGTGAACCATTGTCGGCGTCTGCGTCACCTCACGCGCGTGCAGGTCGTCCAAAGATCCGGCCGATTTGCCTTCGTCCGGATGCACGTCGCCAAAGATGAAACACAAGCCGTGTCGCTCGGCAAAGCGGGACAACTCGGGCGCGGCAGGCATTGACAGCATGCCCCCGTTCCCACCATCGAACACGGCGAAGGCGACGTCTTGAACCTCTCGGCACCCGGCCCACTTTTCCAGCCAGTTGAACAGCCAGGGCGGCAACTCCCTTTGGCGCTGGATCGCCAACACTATCAGGTGCGCGCCTGCCGTATCTTGGAGCGCATTGTCGGCAGTCGGCGGCAGCATCAGCATGTCCAGTCGCCAGGGGTTGATGCTCCACGGCACAGCCGGGTCTGCCCGGTTGGCCGCGCGCGTCAGCAGCGCATTCGCCTTCGCTGCCAGATCGAATTCGTCGTAGAGGATCACTGCTTTCATGGTCGTTTCAAAAGAATTTCCGATCTCTTCGTCTCGAATTGCCGTCGCACTCATATCGTTGATCGCTGATTTGGTTCTGTTTCACAGTTACGACATTTACACTCTAGTCCCGCACTTGTGCTCCACACAATCGGTCTGCCGCCCAACGCGCTTCAGCAATTGCCTGAGTTCACTCAGCCGGTCGCCGAGTCCGGGCAGGCCGGATGGAGTGACCCTTTCGCCGACTCAGCATGGCGCGAATGCCGTGGACAAGTTGTTCTCCGCCCACGTCTTTCATCAAATAGCCGCTGGCACCAACTTCCCGCGCCCTGGCCGCATACACCGCTGCGTCTTGCATGGAAAAAACGAGAATCGGCAGACCCGGATGCCGCCGATGCAACTCCCGGATGAAACCGAGGTCGTGTGGTCGCATGATTTCCGAGACTACAATGTCCGGGCGCAATCGTTTGACTGCTCGGAATGCGCCCGCCACGCCGCCCGCCATGCCGCAGACCTTCAGACCGGAACTCGAATTGATCCAATGGGCGGCGGCACGCCGCATGAGCGCGTGCCGGTCCACGAGAAACACGGCATTGCGCCCGTTCGCCACGTTACGCTTTGACGTCCTGCTCATCTTCAAACCAAACGGGTTTTGAAGTCGTTCCTGGCCGTCGGTCGCCACTGCCGCGTCGTTGATGCACTTGATACACACGCGCACTCTAACGCGTCGGCGCTTTCGCCCACAATGGGATGAAGTTCCGGTTGAGGTTCAGCAAAACGCCGAGAGATACCAGCGAATTGCTGAAGGGCACGTGCGAGTCACGTGCGGAGGAAATCACCGCTGAAAACTAGCCGATGAAGTGAGCGCGCGTGATTAACCAGGAAAACGCCAGCGTGGTGTCAACCGCCCAGGTCGCCCGAGGCCTCTTTCTCGACGTATTGCAGGGCGAAGCGCAGCAACTCGACAGCGCTCTTGACTTTGAGCTTGCGCGCCAGGTTCATGCGATGTGTTTCCACCGTCTTCGGGCTGAGATGAAGTTGTTCGGCAATCTCCCGGTTGCTCTTGGCCTCGCCGAGCAATTGAAAGATTTCAAATTCCCGGTCCGTGAGATTCGGCAGCGCCGTGCGCCCGGAGCGCGATTTTCGCCCGGAGTATTCCTCCAGCAAGTGCGTCGCCATTTCGGGGCTGACAGCGATGCGGCCCTGGAACACTTCACGGATGGCTTCGACCACGCGGTCGCCGCCGGCGCGTTTCATGATGTAACCGCGCGCGCCGGCGCGGAGGGCCCGCCCGGCGTAAAGCGATTCCTCGTGCATCGAAAGCACAAGCACCGGCAGGCCGGGCTGAAGCGCGCCCAGGTCTTTGATGAGTTCAAGACCGTTGCGGCCCATCAACGAAATGTCGGTGAGCACGAGGTCGGGTTTGAGTTTTTCCGCCAGGGAAACGGCCTGGGCCGCCGACTCCGCCTGGGCGCAGACTTCCAATTCGGGCGCGCGTTGAATCCATTGACTCACGCCCTCGCGCATCAGCGGATGGTCGTCCACGACGAGGATGCGTTTGCGTTTGGGCGCCGGCGGGGATTTGGTCTTCGGTTTCATTGGGTGTGGTTCTCTTGCGGGAGCAGTGCGAGGCGCTTGACGGTGCATACGACTTCCGTCCCGCGTTCAGGAAGTTTCTGGACGGCCAGTGTGCCTCTGATGGCATCGGCCCGGTATTGCATGATGTGCAGGCCCATGCCTCTCGCGGGTGCTTTGCGATGACGGATGCCAGTGCCGTTGTCCCGGACGCCGAGCACGATCCGCTGCGCCGTGGCCGCAAGCTTAATGCGGACGCGCGTGGGTTTGGCGTGTTTCATGGCATTGTTCACAGCCTCCTGCGCGATGCGATAAAGGTGCGTGGCGGCGGTGTGCCGGTGGATGAGCACGGGCGCGCGACATTCAAAGCGGCAATCCACCCGATACATCGCCCGCGTGCGTTCGGCCAGTTCGCGGAGTGCCATCATCAATCCCCGGGGCATGGCCTTGACGGGTTGCAAGCCATGCGCGAGGCCGCGCGTCAGTTCCAGGGCTTCATCCAGATACTTGTTCAACTGGCCGGCCTCCGCGGCGCGGGAGGAAGCCTCTTCCTGGAGGCCCTTCTCCAGCAGCGCCGCCAGATAGGAAAGCCCGTGCAGTTGCTGGCCAAGCCCGTCGTGCAAATCGCGCCCGATTCGCTGCTGCTCGCGTTCGCTGATTTCCAAAAGCTCACGCTCCAGTCGCTTGCGTACCGTGATGTCGCGCACCATCGCGACGAATTCCCGGCGTCCCGTGTGGGAGAAATCGCTCACCGTCAACTCGATCACGATCGCGTGACCGCCCTTTCGCCGGCCGAGGACTTCGCGCCCCGCGCCCATGGAGCGCTGGTCACCGGGTTCGAGGTAATGGGCGAGGAATTCCTCTCCCTTGAGCTGCTGCGGAGATGCCATAAACCGGCTGACGTTGCGGCCCAGCATTTCGTCCGGCGTGTTGCCGAATATCAGCGTGGCCGCCGGGTTGAGGGACTCGATCACTCCATGCGCGTTCAAGGTGAGTATCCCAACCAAAGCGTTGTCCATGATGGCGCGCAGCCGCTCGTTGGCATCCAGAAGTTCGTCGGTTCGTTCGGCCACGCGGCGTTCGAGCGTGGCGGTGAGTTGCTTCACTTGCTCCTCCGCCCGCTTGCGTTCCGTGATGTCATCCACCAACACCAGCCGGGCCGCGCGTCCGGCGTAAGGAATGGAGCTGATCGTGACAGCCACGTCAAAGACCGTGCCGTCCCGCTTGACGTGACGCCACTCGCCGACAAACGTCGCCCGCGATCTGCGCTGCCCGCCCATCGCGCGAAGAAACTTGGGCACATCCTCGGGCGGACGAATGTCCGTGGCCGTCATTCGCATGAATTTCTTGCGCGAACAACCATACAGCCGCAAGGCCGCCTCATTCACGGCGAGGAACTCCAAGGTTTTCTCATCGCAAATCCACATCGGGCAAGGGTTCAACTGAAACAGCAACCGGTATTGTTTCTCTTGCTCGCGCGCCGTTAGCAAGCCGTGCCGGCCAACGGCGGTTTTCGCGCCGAGCGCCTGACGCGTAAGAATGCCTTTCTGTGTTGCCATGCCTTCAGGTCCTCCCTTCAAACTGGCTGCTGGCCTCGTTGACCATTACCAGTTCGCCAACGTTTTCCAGCGTGAGCAATCCCACCAGCCGGCCCTCCTGCAAAACCGGCACCGTGGAGCACTCGCCCCGCCGAATCTTGTCGAACGCCGCGCGGAGCGGATCGGACGCCTCAACCACGGCGCAGTTCTGGCGCATGGCGCTTTTCACGAGCGCTTGCCGGCCGCCTTCGGCGATGGCTTTGACCAGATCGTTCCTCATCAGGATGCCTACAAGCGCATCGCCGGACATGACCGGGAAATCCTGCTGCGAACCCGCCAACAACTCACGCACTGCGTCGTCGAGCGTCGCTTCGGCGGCCAGCGTGCGAAAGCGCGTGAGCATGGCGTCGCGCACCGACTGGCCACGCAGTGTTTGCTGCACGCCGACCGTCTCCGCTTCGCTGGCCGCGCCGAGGAAAACAAAGAGCGCGATGAAAAGGAGGAACGGGTTCTTGAAAACGAACAGCCCGGCCAGCGCAAACAGGATGGCCATGCCCTGGCCGACCGACGCCGCGATGCCGGTGGCACGCCGGTAATCCATCCGGGTGGCCAGCAACGCGCGCAACACCCGCCCACCGTCCATCGGAAACGCGGGCAACATATTGAAGACCACGAGCAGCACGTTCACGCTCATGAGGTTGACGAGGAAACTGCCGCCGACGAATTCGAGCGAGAGCAAATTCCCCAGCGTGCCCAGGACGGCGAGCACCACAAAGAGAATCGCCGCAATGACCACGTTCACCGCCGGCCCGGCCAGCGCGACGACCAGTTCCTGCTTGGGTTTCTCCGGCATCCGCTCCAGCCGCGCGACGCCGCCAATGGGCAGCAGCGTGATGTCGCGGGTGCGGATGCCGTAGCGCCGCGCCGCGAGCGCGTGTCCGAGTTCATGAAGCACGACGCAGCCGAAGATGGCCATGATAAACGCCGCGCCCCGCGTGGCCATCGCGACGTTGTGCCCTTGCGCGAGGTGGCTGAAGAAGATCCAGCCGATGAGCAAGAGGAACGTCCAGTGCATATAGACGTTGATGCCGACGATGCTGCCGAGTCGGAGTGACCATTTCATAGCACAGGATTGGTGCGAGCCGAAGGCAGACCGTGCCGGCATTTCACAGTCACGGGTTCCCATAAGCTCAGGGTTCTCTTATGCTTGCGCATGTCGGTTTTATGCACCGAACCGACGTTTGAAACAAGCCTTGGTTATCCGAGGCCCGGCACGCATCAATCACGGACGAGGTAACAATTATGAGCGAGACATTGAGCCAATGGTGGACGGATCTGCAAAAAGTCATCAACTACCCGCTGATCGAACTCGGCGACA
>JALOTT010000505.1 GCA_025457745.1 Verrucomicrobiota bacterium | reverse complement strand
ACGCCGTCGGCGGTTGTTTGACCCTCACGGCAACGCCAACTCTGGCCTCGCTGTTGCCGGTGTTGCTGACATGGAGGCGTGCGCCGTTGGTGAACGACATCGGGAGGCGGCAGGAGTGAACCTTGCCATCGAAGGCAAGCGCCAGCGATTTGAACGGTCTCGGCTGCAGTCCGGCGGCAAAAAACGTCCACGCAGGAACATCAACGGCAGGTTCGCTGGAGCCATCCCAGTGCGCTTCAATCCGCAAGTTGCTCAAGTCCTCAGCAGCCAGAGATAGTTCCTCGACCATTCCTTTGCCCTTTGCAGCGAAGACCTCAACTCTCTCGCCGGGAGCTATGGTGTGGGACGTGAGATCCGCTGCGGCAGGCGTGGATATGAATTTCGCTGTCGCCTGCTCGATGAGTTCCTCCCGCTTTTTCGAGAGCGGAATCGTGAACGGTTTCACTTTGGTCCCGGCGGGAGACTTCCGCCAGCATATCTGGTAGTAGAGGTGAGGAATCGTCTGTCGGAGGCCGTTTACGCGGTGCGCGAACCGATCCTGATGGTCAGTGACCACGACTTTGCAATAGCGGGAAAAAGGTATGGGCACTTGGCAGGCCCACGCGCCACTGGTGGGCGTCGCCAACGGCGGCACGAATGGCTTCGCCTTGCCGAAGAATTCTTCCATCGGCAGGTCAACAACCGGGCGGTCTTTCGAGTCTATGAAAATCCTGATGCGCCCGAAAATCCTTGGGGCATCGCCCTGCGGATTCTTGCCGGTCATCCAGATGCGGGTGATGCTGCCGGGACCTTCCATTTCGGCCAGAACCCAGTCGCCCTTTTGAAAGTCGGTTCCTGGCGGTTCGATGCGCAGAAAGTTGCCGGAATCCATGTTCTTACCCCCGGGGTCAACGCCCGCGAACAGCAGCGCCTGACCCGGCTTGAGTTGGTCCCAGGTTTCAGGAGAGGCCAGCTCCGCGTAAGGATCCCATTCGACGGCCCAAGTGGGCGCGGCCCAGAGAAACAACAATAGTCGCAACAGGAACGCATCCCATTTCATGGCCGAGAGCCGGCTCTTGATGAGTTTGATGGGCTTCATGGGTTTGTAGGTATGAAGTTAAAAGAGCGAGCGGGTGACAAAGCTACTTTTTCGGGAGTGAAATATACGTCATGGCGCTGGAATGATTTCGATGCCGTTGATGGCCGGATTGTCCACGTCGCTCTCGAACGTGAGGTCGAGTTTGCCGTCGGTGACTTCGATGTTGACGGTTTCAATGGTGGCGCGGCGTGGACCGCCGGCTTTGGCCCAAATGTCAAAGCCTTTGAACTCGCGGCCTTCGACGGTGAAGGAAAAGACGCGTTCACCCGGCCCGGTGATGCCATCAAACGTCTCGGCGAAATGCAGCTTCACCACATACTTCCCGTTGTGCAGCGGCTGGGAGAAGGAACTCATGCCCCAATGCTCGGTGCGGTAGATCCCCGCGTCCGTCGTGTTCTCAATCTTCATGTCGTTCTCGCGCACGGCGCATTCGCCCCCCTCAAAGCCGCGATCGGAAAGCCAGAGGTTTCCGGCGGCGTCGGTGAAGTTGGTGGGAGAACCGGCATCAATGCGGATCACGGAACCCTCCGGCGCAACTTGCAAAGGCTTGGCTGGTGCGGGCACCGGCGCTGGCGCGACGGCTGTGGGTGCAACGGTTGTAGTTGGGATCTTCCGCAAATCAAATCCCGGTGGCCGGGTGTGTTTTTGATAGAGGACGTCCAATGTCAGTTCGACGGGGCCGGGCTTGGCGTTTTCGGTTAATTCGATGAAGTAAGTGGCATAGGCCGGCTGTTTCGGATTCCGGTAGCGCTGCACGGGAACGGACACGCCGTTCAGGCGGGCTTCGATTTCGCGAACCTGCTTGGGATCAGCAAACGCTAGTTCGATGAGCGGGTCATCGTCGTAGCTCGGATTACAACCCCATCGAGCTTCAATGAATGGCAGCACGAACCGGGTTGTATAGGTCAGGCGTTCATTCGTCGGCAACGCGGCGGCTAAAGCCGCCGCAGTCGGTTCGGCGGGTAGCCGGGACGCCGTCGTTTTCGCCGGCTTGGTCTGCACTTCAAGTTGCACTTCGTAATCTTCGGTGAACGCATTATGCACGAGCGCGCCGAGGAATCGCGTCCGATCAGCCGGCGGCAAATCCACTTCGACGTCGCCCGGGCTGACGCGCCAATGGGTGAGTTCGCGCGGTGCGGGTTCGCGTGGGAACTGGACTTCGATGCGGGCGAGGTTGCCGGTCTGGCTCAACACCCGCGCGGCGGCGGGGAAGGTAAACATCGGAACGGTCGGCGTTTGCCTAGCGCTAACCTGTTCCACGGCCTGGCCGACTGGCAAGACCAGACCCAGCTCCACTTTCTGTCCTTGCGGCGCTCGCACTATGACCTGGTAGCTATCGCCGCTGCGCTTGATGGTGGCGGGCAATCCGAAAACGACCGGCAATTTCGCTTTCGGTGCGGTTTTGACTTCAATGATCCGCACGCTGTGCGCTGGCAGGACACAGGTGATGCGGTCGCCTCGTCGGGCCGCCGGCAGCGGTTGCTCGGCGATGGGACATGCGCGCGGATAAACTTCGTTAAGTTCAAAAGTCTCGCCCGCATCCAGACCGATGGCACCATCCAGCGTGAACGTCGTCGTGCGCGGGAACGGGTTTTGGTTCACGAGACACAGGAAGCCGTGATCGCGAACGATGTGCGCATAGACTTCTGCCGCGCCCACGCCGGGCAGATCGCCGATGCGGGTGGTGTTTTTCCACACCTCGAAATGATCCCGGATAAATTGCAGCCAGTGGCGCATGA
>JALOTT010000120.1 GCA_025457745.1 Verrucomicrobiota bacterium | reverse complement strand
GAAGTGAAGTGAGGCGGGGCGCCGCTTGCCACTGGCGTCGAGATAGTGGGGTAGCCGCCTGGCTGGAATTTTTCGCCGGCGCTTATTTCACGTTGTCAAGTTCCACGACTGCCTTCGATACTCCGCCCATGATGACAAGACTTGAACGATCCCCGGCGTTGGTTGCCATCCTTCTGTTTACCGTTGCCGGTGTGGCGCTGGCCAACGATTGGGCGGTTTATCAAGGCAAGAGCGGCCCGGGCAAGGGCAAACACATCGTCCTCCTGAGTGGTGACGAGGAGTATCGCTCCGAGGAAGCGCTGCCGATGCTGGCGAAGATTCTCGCCGTGCGGCACGGATTCAAATGCACCGTGCTGTTCGCCATCAATCCGACCAACCATACGATTGACCCGCTCATCAAGAACAACCTTCCCGGCATGGAAGCGTTGGACGCGGCGGATTTGTGCGTGATGCTGCTGCGCTTCCGCGAATTGCCGGACGCGCAGATGAAACACTTCGTGGATTACTTGAATCGTGGCAAGCCCATCATCGCCCTGCGCACCAGCACGCACGCGTTCGCCTACAACGAGAAAACGGACAGCCTTTACGCGCGGTTCGACTGGAAGCACAAGGCATGGCCCGGCGGCTTTGGCCGGCAGGTGCTTGGCGAGACGTGGGTGAACCACCACGGCGACCATGGCAAGGAGAGCACGCGCGGCGTCATCAACGACGAGTTCAGATCCCACCCCATCGTGCGCGGCGCGACGGACATCTGGGGGCCGACCGACGTTTACACCGTGGCGCATCTGCCGAAAGACGCGAAGGTGCTGGTCTGGGGAGCGGTGCTCAGCGGCATGAAGCCCACCGACCGGCCGGTCGAAGGGCCGAAGAACAATCCGATGATGCCCCTCGTCTGGCTGCGCGATTACGCGGGTGAAAATGGCAAGACTTCGAAAATCGTCACCACGACGATGGGCGCGGCGGTGGACCTGGAAAGCGAAGGCTTGCGCCGGCTGATTGTGAACGCCTGTTACTGGGCCGTGGGCAGCGAGAAAAACATTCCTGCCAACGCCAACGTGGACTACGTGGGTGAATACAAACCGACCGGGTTCGGGTTCGGGAAGTTCACACCCGGGCTGAAGCCGGAGAATTTAGAATTGAAACAGTGAGGCTCACACTTCCTGACCCGAGGAATCAGGATGGGCCGTTTCGGTGGCGGTGGGTTTTCGCACTGCCGGATCCTGCAAGCGGCTGGGCAATGGATGCAGACACACCGTGAGGGTCTATTGTTCCAAGTCGGGAAGCAGATCCGCCGTCGCGCGCATTAACCCAAGTTCGTCCGCCGGAAAGGAAAACCAATTTTACGACGCGTTCGGCCTGGCATTTCATTGGGGTTTATGGGGGCGAAGGTAATTTGTGTGACGCCACGTCGAAGTCCTGAAGGGACGTCACATGAACGGCGTGGGCGCCGGCTCACAGTTTGCTATCGAAAGAACAACCACCAAACCAGCAGCAACATCGGCAGCATGCAGGGCAGAGAGTATTTGAAAATGAAACCGAGAAAACCCGGGGTGTGAACTTGCTGGTGGTCGGCGATGGATTTGACCATGAAATTCGGGCCGTTGCCAATGTAGGTGTTCGCGCCAAAGAACACCGCGCCGATGCTGACGGCAAGCAGGCTGGCCGTTTGCGTCGAGATGAGATGATGCATGTCGCCGTCGTGCGCCGCGCCCATCAGCGCGCTCAGGAAACTCAGATACGTGGGCGCGTTGTCGAGGACGCTCGAAAGGATGCCGCTGCCCCAGTAGAAAAACGCCGGAGTGGGACTGCCCATTGTGCCGGCGTTCGTTTGCAGCCAGTCGAGCGCGGGCATCATGGTCGCGAAAATGCCGGCGAACAGGATCGCCACTTCGCGGATGGGATGGAAATTGAAGTCATTGGCCTCGTGGATCGGCTGGCGTGTGGTGAAATAGGAACCAGCCGCCGCGGCGACCATCAATGCTTCACGCAGGAATGGCGGGTTCTTTATGAACACCGCGACCAGAATGACGGCCAGGAAAAAAAGATTCGGCAGGCCGTCGAACCGCCATTGCTCGCGGGCCGTTTCCTTGTCGCGAACGGCCTTGGGCGCGCGGTGATAGTTGAGGCTGTCCACGACGAAAAACATTGCCAGCAACGCGCCGACGCCGACGGCCCACATCGGCCAGCAGTGGTGCGCCACCCACCAGAATGGCACGCCCTTCAGGTAGCCGAGGAACAACGGCGGGTCACCGATGGGCGTCAGGCAGCCGCCTACGTTGGAGATGATGAAAATGAAAAAGGCGATGTGATGTCCGGTGACACGGTATTTGTTCATCCGAATCCACGGGCGGATGAGGAGCATGGACGCGCCGGTGGTGCCGAGCGCATTGGCAATCACCGCCCCGATGAGAAGAAACACGACGTTCACCATTGGCGTAGCCTCGCCTTTAACGGCGATGTGGATGCCGCCGGAAACCACGAACAGCGCGCCAATCAGCGCGATGAAGCTTACATATTCATGTGCCACGAGCAGCACGCGCGCGTGGGCGTGCAAGCCGAAGAGGTAATAGGCCAGCGTGATCGCGCCGAGGGCATAGGCGACCTTCGGATAATGCTTCGCCCACCATTCCGCCGCGAGCAACGGCGCCAACGCGATGGTCGCCAGCAACAATCCGAAAGGCAGAATCATCCACGGGTTGGGTGCGACCAGTTCTTGATTCATCCCGGCCAAACTACGGGTTGGCGCAAACCGCGGTCAAACCGAAAGCCACGGAATCGGAGAGCTTAGACACCCTCGCCGAAAAGATTCGCCAGCCGCGCAGCGAGTTTGCGGCGGGCGACCGTGTAGGAAAAATACTTCACGCCCAGTTGGTAGTTGATCTTCGCCCATTCCGCGCGCAGCGCCGCGTTCTGGAGAAGCTGCCATGTCTGCTCAACGACGTCCCCGGTCACAAGTTGCGTGAACTCGATGGTCTTGAAGCCGAGCGGGTCAATGTCGCGGGCATAGACGGCATAGGTGTTCACGACGACCGGCTTGCCGAAATAGACGGCTTCGAGAAAGGCGTTGCCGAAGCCCTCGTATTGACTGGGATAAGTGATGAGGTCGGCGTGCGGATATACGTCGGACAGGGTGTAAACTTTCCTTCCTTGGGCGTTCGTGCCGCGCGTTTCACCCACGCGGTCGGCAATGAAGCGGACGTCAATGCCGGCATCGGCAATGCGGTCGTTGAGCATGGCCATGTAGGCGCTGCCCTCGTCACCAGCAGGGTGCGAGATGACGAGCTTGGCGCGCGGGTCTTTGAGTCGGCGCACCAGTTCGATGGCGTGCTCGATGCCTTTGCGTAGCACGACGCGGGTAGGTTGTAAAATAAACCAGTCGTCTTCTTTGAGGCCGATCTCCCGGCGGAGGTCGCGGTTGTATTCGTCGAAGCCGGGTGGCGGTGTTTCGAAATCCAGCACGTTGGGGATGATCTGGGAGGGGATGCCAAAACGGCGGGCGAGTTCCTTTTGCGCCATGGAATTGATGACGACGTGTTCCATCGCATAGAGCAAAGGCGGGAAAGCTGCCTGGAGGTAGTCGTTGACGGCGTTCAGGGTGAACCGTTCGCGTTCCCACGCGAAGTCGTGGTGATGGGCGATGACGGGAAAGGTGGTTTCGGCAATCGTCTCAGTCATGGCCAAACCCAGCGGGACGTGCATGGGAATGGCGAGGATGTTTTCGGGAATCAAAACTTCCAACTGGAATTTCTCAATGAATCGGTAGAGGTCGTCCTTGAGGCGTTCCTTTATGGACTGAATCTGGTTCGTGATGGCGCGCGTGCGGAAGGCGACGCCGAAAAGTTTAGCCTGAACCTCCGCGACTTCGGGGTGGTTGAAGTAGGCCAAGGGAGACTGAAGGCTGACCTTCGGCGGCGCGTCGAGTTCGCCGGCCATCCAGAAGCATGAGTGTCCCAGACCTGAAAGGATCTCCGCCCATTTGCGTGCCTCCAGCGTGACGCCATCCGTGCCTTGGAAGCGGGTGGAGATAAAGCCGATGCGCTTGGGGGCGCCGGAGGTGAGAATGCAGGTGCTCATGTGATCTTGGATCGTTGCGCCGTCGTCATGGACTGAACGGCCAGAACTTGGGAATGAACCATACCGACAACGCCCAGAAAATGAGAATCAAGGGAACGCCAATCTTGGTGAAATCCGTGAAACGATAACCGCCCGCGCTGTAAACCATCGTGTTGGTTTGATAGCCGACAGGCGTGGCGAAGCTGGTCGAAGCGGCGAAGGTCACGGCCATGAGCATCGGTTTCGCGTCCACGCCCAGATTCGCGGCGGTGGAAATGGCGATGGGCGCGAGCAGCACGGCGGCGGCATTATTGCTCATGAACTCGGTGAGCAGCGCGGTCAGCAGGTAAAGCACGGCCAGAACGGCAACCGGGCCGAATGAACTCATCATTCCCAAGGTGTGCTCGGCGATGAAACGCGCTCCGCCGGACCGCTCCAAGGCCATGCCCAACGGCAACACGCCCGCCAGCAGAAAAATCACCCGCCAATCAATGGCCCGAAATGCCTGTTCCATTGTCAGGCAGCGCGTGAGCACCATCAGCAACCCGCCAATGATCGCACAGACGAAGATGGGCGCGACATTCAAGGCCGCCAACGCAACGGCTGCACCAATGATGCCGATCGCCATCAGGGTCTTGCCGCTTCGCAGCACGGGCGTTTCCACTTCCGACAAAAAGATGAGGTTGTCGTTGGCGCGGAGGGCGGGCAGATCGTTTTTGCGCAACAAGAGCAGCAAGGCGTCGCCGAATTGCAGCCGGACCTCCGCTAGCTTTTCGCGCAGCAATTGGCCGTGGCGCTGGAGCGCGAGCACGATGGCATCGTAGCGCCAGCGGAACTCCGCGCTGGCCAGGGTATGTCCGGCCAGGCGCGAGCGCGGCGCGACGAGCGCCTCGACGAGCGTCAGGTCCTGTTGGGCCAGGATGGCGTCCTTGAGTTTGAACTCCGACTCGATTTCCAGCCCGGTGCTGGCGCGCAGATCCATCAGACTGTTGACCCGGCCCCGCACCAGCAGGATGTCGCCCGCACGGAGTAGCGTCTCTTCCGGCGTCCAGATTCTTTGCTGGTCGCGCAGGATTTCGAGCACGGCGACGTCGTGTCTTTCACCCAAGCGGCTTTCGATGGCCGTTCTGCCAACGAGCGGCGAGCCGGGCATAACGCGAACCTCGGTGAGATATTCGCGGAGTTGGTAGGTTTCGGTGAGTTCTGTGCCGCGGCGGGCGGGCAGCAGCCAGCGGCTCGTGATCAAGAGATAAACCGTGCCCGCGCTCAGGAGGATGACGCCCAACGGGCTGAACTCGAACATTTGAAACGCACCCACGCCGGCCTTTTCGGAGATGGAACTCACCAGCAAGTTCGTGGACGTACCGATCAGCGTGCAGACGCCGCCAAATTGGGAGGCGAAGGAAAGCGGAATGAGCACGCGCGAAGGGGACAGCCGGCGGCGGGCGCACACCATGAGCACCAATGGCAGAAACACGGCCACGGCGGCCGTGTTGTTGACGAAGGCCGAAACCGCGCCAACGACGAACATGACCACGAGCAGCAGTGCAGTTTGATTGCGCCCAAGCCGGACGAGGGCGCGTCCCCCCGCCGCCATCGCGCCGGTTTTTTCCAAACCCGCGCTGAGCACGAACAGGGCCGCCACCGTCACGACCGCCGTGTTGCTGAAACCGGAGATCGCTTCCTCCAGCGTGATCCATTTGTCCGGACGCACGATTCCAGTGACCGGACCCGCCACGCAAATGAGCAACAGCCCGCCGAGCACCAGCAGGGATACGAGCTCCACAGGCAGGCGCTCCGTGGTATAAAGCACGAGCGCCGCTGCCAGCACCAAGAGCACCAGGATCATTTCCACGAGCACAATTATTGCAGGTGTAGTCCGGGCGCGCCATAGCATTGTGCCGTTGCCCGATTGCAGATTAGCCAGTGGCCGGAGCCGGCATCGAAACATGACGAAGCGGGATTATACTAGCGCGGGCAAGCTTGCCGCTTTACGCCAAGCCTCTGCCGGTTATCATCCGCCACATAAACCCGTGGTCCGAAGGGCCACCAACAAAAGAAACCTATGGTCAATGCCGACAGCCTGAAACTCTACCTCGCGGTCAAGAAGCGCGATGATCGTTCCCACATGGAGGACACGCTGGTGCTGGATGGCTTCAACATTCGGTCCTTCGCCACGGCGACTGATCTGTGGGAAGCATTTCAGCAAACTCCGGCGCGCATGGTCATTTCGGAGCGCCGGTTCACCGACGGTTTTACCGGCCTGCATCTCGTCAGCAAAATCCGCAAGCACAATTTGATGCCCTACGTCTATACCGTGGTCCTGAGCACAATGGCCAACCTGGAGGAGATGAAAGAGGCGCTGGCTGTGGGTGTGGATGATTATCTGGTGCGTCCGCACAATCCCTTTCAACTTCGCTCGCGCGCGCTCGTGGGGATGCGCTGGCTCAACTACATTGATTCACTCTACGAATCGAAGTCCGAGAAGAAGTGAATCCGCCCGGCGAGGAATCCAACCCCCAGCAGCGAGTGGCCGCACGGCTGCGCTCGCTTTACGGCAAAACGATTGGCAAACAGGTTGCTCTCGATGCCAGCAGGTTGATCGCCCGACATTCTGCTGGTTTGAAGACTCGGCCCGGCAGCAGGGCGCTTTCGGAGCGCGATGCGTTGCTCATAACTTACGCGGATCAGGTGCGCGAGGATGGTGTCGCCCCGCTGCGAACGCTCGCGGGCTTCTGTGAAAAACATCTGGCCGGCATCATCAGCGGTGTTCACATCCTGCCCTTCTACCCGTGGACTTCCGACGATGGTTTCTCGGTGAAGGATTATTTTGCGGTCGCCGCCGAATACGGAACTTGGAATGACCTCGCCGCCTTTCGCCCGCGCTTCGATCTCATGTTCGACGCGGTGTTCAACCACATGTCCGCCCAAAGCGACTGGTGCCAAAGCTTTCTCCGCGATGATCCGGAGTTTCGCGATTTCTTCGTGACGGTTGAAGGCAACCCGGACTTGTCGCAAGTCGTCCGGCCTCGGGCGTTGCCGCTGTTGACGGAATTCCAAACGGCGCGCGGCCCGGAAAAGGTTTGGACCACCTTCAGCGCCGACCAGGTGGATGTGAATGTGAAGAATCCACGCGTGCTGCTGGCGTTGCTGGAAGCGCTGCTGTTCTACGTCGCACACGGGGCACGTTACATCCGGCTGGACGCCATTGCCTATCTCTGGAAGGAAATCGGCACGCCGTGCATCCACCTGCCGCAGACGCACGCGGTCGTCCAACTCATGCGCGCCGTGCTGGACGAGGTTGCGCCGGATGTCCAACTGATTACCGAGACGAACGTCCCGCACGCGGACAATATTTCGTATTTCGGCGACGGCACGAACGAGGCGCAACTGGTCTATAACTTCGCCCTACCGCCGCTCGTGTTGCACGCGTTGTTGCGTGGTGACGCCTCGCACCTGACGAAGTGGGCCACGACGCTCAAAGCGCCATCGAACCGCACCACGTTCTTCAACTTCCTTGCCTCGCACGACGGCATCGGCCTGAATCCGGCGCGCGGGATTTTGCCGGCAGCGGAGATTGATTTCATCGTCGAGCGCTGTCAGGCGCACGGCGGTTTCATCAGTCACAAGGACAATGCCGACGGTTCGCAGAGTCCGTATGAGATGAACATCGTTTATTTCGATGCGTTGAACGATCCGGCGGCGGGCGAGTCGTTGGAAACGCAGGTGAACCGTTTCATGGTGGCGCAGGCCATCATGCTGGCGCTGGCGGGCGTGCCGGGGATTTATTTCCATTCGCTGTTCGGCTCGCGCAACGACCGCGCAGCGGCGCTGGCGACCGGGATCAACCGCCGCATCAATCGGCAGAGATTTGCCCGCGCGGATTTGGAGGCGGAGTTGGGCGAGCCACGGTCGCTGCGGGCACAGGTCTTCCAGCGCTACTGCGCCCTGCTTAAGGTCCGCCGAAGTCATGCGGCCTTCAACCCGCACACGGAGCAGCGCGTGTTCGAGGGCGACCGGCGCGTCTTCGCCGTGCTGCGCACCGCTGCCACGGACCGTGATTGGGTGCTCTGTCTGCACAACGTCACGAATGAACGGGTG
Source organism: Verrucomicrobiota bacterium (assembly GCA_025457745.1). Taxonomy (GTDB): domain Bacteria; phylum Verrucomicrobiota; class Verrucomicrobiia; order Limisphaerales; family JADLHS01; genus JALOTT01. Next base: position 1,474 of record JALOTT010000120.1, on the reverse strand, counting down.
ACGTTGAACATCACCAGAGCGGACGCCGCTTCGGCGACGGTTTGGACGGAGATGCTGAGCGAAAGGGCGTCTCCTGTTTCGGCGGGCGGAACGATTTCGGTTACACTTCGGCCTTACGAAGTGAACTGGCTCGCGGCGCAAGGACTGCACCCATTACGAATCGCCACGCGATGCGCCCAGGGGGAAGCGTGATGGTTCTAGAGTTTGGAAATTGTTCACTGGACTCCCGGTGATAATCGCTGCCCCCAATGGCTAACGGTTCACTCGTCCTCGACCACCACCGCAGTACCGTAGGCCAGCAACTCCGCCGCGCCGCCCATCAACACCGACGTGGCAAAGCGAACTTCCACGACTGCGTTCGCGCCGAGCCGCTGCGCATCTGCCGTCATGCGATCCAGGGATTGTTCGCGCGACTCGGCCAGCAGCTTGGTGTATTCGGTAATCTCTCCGCCAACAAGGTTGCGCAGCAACGCCATGATGTCCCGGCCAATGTGACGGGCGCGAATGGTGTTGCCCTTCGCGAGGCCAAGCGTGCGGGTGATTTTCTTACCTTTGATGGATTCGGTAGTCGTGAGGATCATCGCTCAATCTCCTTGTAAGGGTCGGTTTGGTAGGTTCTGACTCGCTCGCGGATCAACTGAACCAGCAGGATCAGGAAGCCCAGGACAATCGCGGCGAGACCCATTTTCGCCGGCAACTCATCCTTGCCGCTGGTCAGAAATTCAAAGAGTCCGTAGCCCATCAAGCTGGCATAGCCGCCGATGATCAGCACCAGCGAAGTATTGCGCGCGAGGCGGCTGAAGGGGCTTTTCCACACGCGCGCCAGCACGGCGTCGTCCGGCTCTTGAAAGGAAATCGCCGCGAGCTTGCCGGTGGTTTCCCGAAGTTGTTCATATTCCGCGCGGCAAGCGGCGCAACGGGTGAGGTGGTCGTTGATCTGGCGGGTTTCGTCCGGCGTCAATTCGCCGTCCAGCAGGCCCACCAGCAATCCTTTGAAGGGTTCGCAATGGTTCATGGGGTTTTCTCCGGTGACGACCGGTCCGTATCCCGGTCGAGTTTCAAGTATGCTTCGCGCAACGCCGTCCGGGCGTGATAGAGCCGGCTCATGACCGTGCCGCGCGGGATGCCAAGGATGCCGGCGATCTCCTCGTACCGGTGTTCCTGGACGTATTTCATAATGAGAATTTCCCGGTGCTCGGGTTTCAAGGACTGCAACGCGCGCTGCACCCGCTGTTGATCCTCCTGCTGTTCGAGCAGGTGGCGTGGCGTCACGACATCCCTCGCCTGCGCGGCCTCGTGCTGTTGCGCCTCGCGGTAACGGTCGGAGGTCTGCCGGCGGGCGAGCAGATTGAGGCAGCGATTTCGCAGGATGCAATAAAACCACGGATAGAACTGCGGAAGCTCACGCCGATCTTCTACACCTTGATTTTGTATCCTGCTGTGCATGAGCGAGGTGCAAATATGCGAATCGGCG
>JALOTT010000504.1 GCA_025457745.1 Verrucomicrobiota bacterium | reverse complement strand
CCACGGCCTCAGCCGTTGTGCCCGCCGCGTTCGCCCAACTCGCGCCCACTGTACCGAGCGGCCCGTTCACGTTGCCGCCGTTGCCCTACGCCTGCGACGCGCTCGAACCGCACATTGACGCGCGCACGATGGAGATTCACCACGATAAACATCACAAGGCTTACGTGGATAACTTGAACAAGGCCGTTGCCGGTTTCCCCAACCTCACGAAAGAACCGCTTGAAGTTCTATTGCTCAATTGGGGAATGAAGAACCACCCCGAGTCGTACGTGTTGCCAGACCCGATTCGCGTGGCCGTCCGCAACAACGGTGGTGGCCATTACAACCACTCACTCTTTTGGCAGATGATGAAGAAAAACGGTGGCGGCGAACCGAAAGCAGATTTGGCCAAGGCCATCGAAAAGAACTTCGGGAATTACTCCGACTTCAAGACCAAGTTCACCGAAGCCGCAACGAAAGTCTTCGGCAGCGGTTGGGCGTGGTTAGTCTTACAAGAAGGCAAGCTCGCCATCGAATCCACGCCCAATCAGGACACGCCGTTGAGCGCGGGCAAGCAACCGCTCCTCGGCCTCGACGTTTGGGAGCACGCGTACTACCTCAAATACCAGAGCAAGCGCGCCGACTACATCGCCGCGTGGTGGAACGTCGTGAACTGGGACTTCGTGGTCGAACATTATGCGAAGCTGAAAGGCTAGACACGGATTGCACGGATTATCACGAATGGATTTCTCCGGCTGGAATCCGTGTCAATTCGTGAAATCCGTGTCTAAAAATTCCGTGTCCATCCGTGTGAATCCGTGGTAAAGAATCCGCCATGAGAACTTTCATGTCCCGCCGCTCCGCGCTCACCAAAATCGCCGGAACATCCGCCGTCGCCGTGGCCGCCACACACCTGTCCCATCGCATCGGCGCTGTTGCTGCAGCTCCGGCCAAAAAACTCAAAGGACGGATCAATCATTCCGTCTGCCAATGGTGTTACAAAAACATCCCGCTCGAAGAACTATGCCAGGCGGCGAAGTAGATGGGCCTTCAATCGGTGGAGTTGCTCGAAGTGAAGGACTTCCCCACGCTCAAGAAGCATGGTCTGACCTGCGCCGTTGTCTCCGGCGTGCCCGGCAGCATCACGAGCGGACTTAATCACGTTGAGAACCACGGCAATATTGTCGCCTTCATGGAACAGACGCTTCCAGCCGTGGCCCAATTTGGCGCGCCGAACGTGATTTGCTTTTCCGGCAACCGCAAAGGGCTCGACGATGAGAAGGGTTTGGAAAACTGCGCCATCGGGTTGAAGCGAATCGCGCCCGTTGCGAGAAGCACAAGGTCACCGTGATCATGGAACTGCTCAACAGCAAGCGGACGCACAAGGATTACCAATGCGATTTCACCCGGTGGGGCGTGGAGTTGTGCAAGCGCGTCGGCTCGGAGCGGTTCAAGCTCCTCTACGACATTTATCACATGCAAATCATGGAGGGCGACGTTTGCGACACGATCAAGGAAAACCATCAATACATCGCGCACTATCACACCGGCGGTGTGCCGGGGCGCAACGAGATTGATGACACGCAGGAGTTGAATTACCCGCGCATCATGGAGGCCATTCTCGACACCGGCTTCAAGGGCTTCGTGGCGCAGGAGTTTATTCCCAAACGTCCGGATGCCATCGCTTCCCTGCGACAAGGCGTGCAGATTTGCGACGTGTGAGCCGCCTTGATGCCGTAGGACAAAGGTCGCGCCTGTCTCCATTTTTTGGAAATCCATGTTCTGACTGGTGACCGATCTCGACTTGATTCCGTTTTGTCCGTGAGAACGAGTTTCTCCAAATCAGAGACAGGCGCGACGCCCGTCCTACGGCGCGAGTCAAAAAAGTCCGTGCCATCCGCGCCAGCCGTGGTTTAATTCCTGCCAGCGCATGAAAAACTCTTCAACCCCATTGGATTTGAAACGGCTCAAGGTCCGGCCATTGGCTGAACGCCAAAGCCTCAGCACACTGGAACAAATCCTGATTGATCCCGCACAGCCACCGCCGGCATGCGCCCGGGAGATGCTCGCTGCCATCCGCGATTGCGCCGCGCAAATCACCGCCGCGCGAAAACGCAGCGCCAGTGTCATTCTCATGTATGGCGCGCACCTAGTGAAGAATGGCCTGCTCGGCGTTGTGAACCAACTGGTGGAGCGTGACGCGGTCACGCATCTGGCCACCAATGGCGCGGGGGTGATTCACGATTGGGAACTCGCCTTCCTCGGTCGCACGGCAGAAAGCGTCCGCGACAACGTGACCACGGGCACGTTCGGCGCGTGGGACGAAACCGGGCACAACATTCATCTCGCGCTGCTCGCCGGGGCGCCGCGTGGCGAGGGCTTCGGCCAAAGTCTTGGGCGCTTCATCGAGGAAGATGGCGTGGCGTTGCCGACCAAGGACTCGCTCGAAGCATTCTTGAAGAAAGAGCCGTCGCATCCGCTGTCACCCGCGCGCGCGGAACTGCTGCGCGCGATGGTGGCGCACAAACTTCGCAACGGTCGGACCAACGTGCAGCATCCGTGGAAGAAAACCTCCATTCTTGCCAGTGCTTTTCGGGACAACGTTCCGTTCACGGTGCATCCTGGCATCGGCTACGACATCATCGCCTGCCACCCGATGTTTCGCGGGGCGGTGATCGGTCGCGCGGCGGACATTGATTTCCGTTTGTTCGGCGGCGCCGTGGAACGGTTGGATGGCGGCGTGGTCTTGTCGGTCGGCTCGGCCATCATGGCGCCGCAGGTATTCGAGAAGAGCCTTAGTTGCGTGAACAATCTGCGGTTACAGGCGAACAAACCCATCGTT
>JALOTT010000119.1 GCA_025457745.1 Verrucomicrobiota bacterium | reverse complement strand
CCGACCTCAACGAGCACATCGAGAAGGTCACCCAAATGTATCTGCGCAACGAATACGAATCGCTCGCGGAATACAACGCCCAGGCCGGTCGCCTCGCGGAGAAATATCAATTCCTTGTCATCGCCGATTTCCCGGTGAACTTCACCGATATCGCCGTGAAACGTCTGCAAAGCATCGCCGCCAGCGGGCCGCGGTGCGGCGTGTATCTGCTCATCCATTGGGACCAACGCAAGCCCGCACCCGTCGAGTTTGTGCCGGAAGAGTTGCGCAAGAACGCCATCTGCATCGTACCCAAGGGCGAGGGTTTTATGCTGGCCCAGGCGAATTGGGACGGCACAAAACTGTCGCTCGACGCCCCACCGGACGCGGAACTCGCGACGAAGCTGCTGATGCAAATCGGCAAGGACAGCACCGATTCGTATCGCGTGGAAATGCCGTTTGCGGAAGTCGCGCCGGACGAAAGAGAAATGTGGTCGCTCAACACAACCAGCGAATTGCGCGTGCCGGTCGGCCGCACGGGCGCGACCAAGCTGCAATATCTCGCGCTCGGCCAGGGCACGCGGCAACACGGCTTGATCGCGGGCAAGACCGGCTCCGGCAAGTCCACGCTGTTTCACGTCATCATCACGAATCTCGCGCTCTGGTGCAGCCCGGATCAGGTGGAGTTTTATCTCGTGGATTTCAAGAAGGGCGTCGAGTTCAAGTGCTACGCCACACACAAACTGCCGCACGCGCGCGTCATCGCCATTGAGAGCGACCGCGAATTCGGCTTGAGCGTGCTCCAACGCGTGGATGAGGAACTCAAGCGGCGCGGCGACCTGTTTCGTAAACTCGGCGCGCAGGACATCGCCGGGTACAAACGCGCTGGCGGCAAAGAGCCGATGCCGCGCGTGTTGTTGCTGATTGACGAATTTCAGGAGTTGTTCGTCGAGGACGACCGCATTTCGCAAGGCGCGGCGTTGTTGCTGGACCGCATCGTGCGCCAGGGTCGCGCGTTCGGGATTCACGTTTTGCTCGGCTCGCAAACGCTCGGCGGCGCTTACACGCTCGCGCGCGCGACGATGGGCCAGATGGTCGTGCGGGTCGCGCTCCAGTGCAACGAGGCGGACGCCTACCTCATCATGAACGAGGACAACCCCGCGCCGCGCCTGCTCTCGCGTCCGGGCGAAGCGATTTACAACGACGATGGCGGCGCGATCCAGGGCAACAGCCCGTTTCAGGTTGTCTGGTTGCCGGATCAGACGCGCGACGAGTGGTTGGCAAAGGTGCGCGACTTTGCGGAGCGCCATGCTGGAGTTCAAGCTTTAGCTTGCCCGCCGGACAGGCTAAAGCCTGAACTCCAACGCGAACCCATCGTCTTCGAGGGCAACGCCCCGGCAAACGTGCGCGACAACCCCGTCTTGCGTGCATTCCTCGACGCAAAAACAATCCATCCGACTTCAACCCCCCGCGTCTTCCTCGGCGCGCCCAATTCCATCAAATGCCCGACCGAAGCCGTGTTCCGTCGCGCCAGCGGCAGCCACCTGCTCGTCGTTGGTCAGCGCGAAGAGGCGGCGCTCGGCATGTTGGCCGTGGCGCTGGTCGCGCTCGCGGCGCAGCATCCGAAGAACGCGGCGCGCTTCCTCGTGTTTGATTGCAGCCCGCCCGATTCGGCGGAAGCAAAATTCCTGGAGCACGCCGTGCGCGTGATTCCGCACGAGGTGAAGCTGGTTCGCCCCGGCGAGGTGGACGATGTGATGACGACGCTGGCCGCGGAACAGCAGCAACGCACGGATGCCACCGGCGCCACCGGGCCGGAAACGTATTTGTTGATTCACGGACTGCAGCGAAACAAAAAGCTGCGCTTTGACGAGGAGATGAGTTTCTCGCTCGACGCGGACGGGGCGGCGAACCCGGGGTTGCAACTGAACAAACTGATCTGCGAAGGCGCGGGCCTTGGTTTCCACGTCATCGCCACGTGCGACACTTACAACAACGTGATGCGCATGGTGAGCCGCAAGGCGCTGAGTGAATTTGAGATGCGCGTCGTGTTCCAGATGAGCGCGAATGATTCCGCAAGCCTGATTGATTCGCCCCAAGCCAACAACCTCGGCCTGCACCGCGCCATCCTCTTCAACGGTCACGAAGGCTGGCTCGAAACTTTCCGCCCCTACGCGCTGCCGGAGGAAACTTGGTTGGATGAGGTCGGACAAAGACTGGCGCGATTACATGGTTGAGCCGCGCTCACGATCTGCGGCAACAGCACCTTGAAGCAGTGGATGACTAAGCCCGATTCAAAATGGTGGCATCTGCGGTTGAACGCTCTTCGCGTCGTGACTCTCTTTTGCCCACCCGTCGCGCTTTTGCTCTTGTGGGTCAGCCCGCACCCGACGCGCCGCGAACGAATTTTGGGGAGTATTGCCGTTCCGCTTTTCTCCATCCTCTATTTGTCGCTGGTCCTCTGGGTTCTGGATCTTCTTTTTGAAGTGAGATTTTATGAATGGCGTGGTGGTTATTTGCCGAGCATCACCCTTTCCCCCACCGCAACGGATCATGACGCCGTTGAAAGTCACCGGGCAAAACTGCGCGGCAAGACGACGCCCATTGGATTCAATATCTCTGCCGGTGAACAGTGGCCCGGTTTTCGGGGCGCGAATCGTGACGGCTGTTACACTGCGCATTCAATCCGAACCAACTGGCCCAAGACGGGATTGCCACTCTTCTGGAGACAACCAGTCGGCGGAGGCTACTCGTCGTTTGCTATCGCAGGTGACGTGGCGTTTACCGTCGAGCAGCGTCGCAATCAGGAAGTCGCCACCGCTTATGACGTGACAACCGGTCGCGAGTTGTGGGCGCACGGCTGGGAAGCGGAGTTCAAGGAAGCCATTGGTGGCAACGGTCCGCGTGCTACGCCGGCTTACGCCGATGGGCGTGTGTACGCGCTGGGCGGCCGAGGCGAATTGCGCTGTTTTGAAGCGCAAACCGGCGCTCTGCTTTGGCGGCATGACATCGTCGGGGAAGACCATTGTGAAGAACTGAAGTACGGCGTGTCTGCTTCGCCTCTTGTTGTGGACGACAAGGTTATTGTGCTTTCCGGCGGCACGAACAACTGCGCTGTTATTGCCTACCATCGGGCTACTGGTGAAGTTCTTTGGCACGTGCTGAACGACGGCGGTGACTATGTCTCGCCGATGCTTGTTACACTTGCCGGCGAAAGGCAGTTATTGTGCGTCCTTGCCAAACGCACTGTTGGCCTGTCAATCCGGGACGGAAAAATGCTTTGGGACTTTGCGTGGGGTGAACCCGGCCAAGCCCGCAATATCGCGCAACCAGTCGTTTTCGATGGAGACCAGTTTATGCTCTCCGCCGGATATGGCGTTGGGTGCACCGCTGTGAAGGTTGAAAAGACGGCGGCGGGCTTCATGGCGCGAGAGCTTTGGCACAACGCGTGGTTGAAAAATAAATTTTCTAGTTCCGTCTTCTTCAACGGGTGTATCTACGGACTTGATGAGGATATCCTCGTCTGTTTGGACGCAGCGACCGGGCAACGCCGATGGAAGGATGGTCGTTATGGTTACGGCCAAATCCTTCTTGCGGATGGCCACCTCGTCATCCTTTGCGGCAACGGTGACTTGGCGCTGGTGAAAGCCTCTCCCCACGCTCACGAGCCGCTGGCGCGAGTCCCCGGCATCAAAGGCAAGACCTGGAATCATCCAGCCATTGCTGATGGACGTTTGCTTGTCCGTAATGCGGTCGAAATGGCATGCTTCGATATATCCGCGAGATGAATATTATCCAACTCACTCCCGGCGCCGGCGCGATGTATTGCGGAAATTGTTTCCGTGACAACGCGCTCGTGGCGGCGCTCCGGCAGATGGGCCACGAGGTTACGATGATCCCGCTTTATCTCCCACTCACGCTGGACGAGGAGGACCAAAGCGCCGGCACGCCGATTTTCTTTGGCGGCATCAGTGTTTATCTCGAACAGAAATCCGGGCTGTTTCGCAAAGCGCCCCGCTGGTTGCGGCGTGTGCTCGCGTCGCGAAAGCTGCTGGCGTGGGCCGCCGGTCGCGCCGCCAGCACTCGCGCCACCAACGTGGGCGACATCCTGCTTTCCATGTTGCGCGGTGAGGAAGGCCGGCAGGCACGCGAACTGGAAGAATTCATCACGTGGTTGAAGCGGCAGGGAAAACCGGATGCGATTTGCCTCTCGAACGCGCTGCTCGTCGGCATGGCGCGCCGCCTGAAGGCGGAACTCCATACGCCCGTCGTCTGCACTCTGCAGGGCGAAGATACTTTTCTCGACGCGCTGCCGGAATCGCATCGCGCCGCGTGCTGGCGAACGCTCGCTGAACGCGCATCCGACGTGGATTTGTTCATCGCGCCCAGCCGCTATTTCGGCGACTTGATGGCGAAGCGGCTCGGATTGCCGACGGGCAAGGTGAGGGTCGTTTTCAATGGAATCAACCTTGAAGGCTTTGAAATCGCAAATCGCAAATCGCAAATCGAAAATCCGTCCGCTCCGGTGCTCGGCTACTTTGCGCGGATGTGCCGGGACAAAGGCCTCGTTACCCTGGTGGACGCCTACATCCTGCTCAAGCATCGCCGAAATGTGCCGCGCCTCAAACTGCATGTCGGCGGCAGTTGCGGCCCGGCCGACGAACCGTTTGTGAAGGAGATGCGCAAGCGGCTGGCGGAAGCGGGCTACATCGGCGAAGCCAGTTTTTCACCCAACTTGAACCGGGCGGAGAAAATTCATTTCCTGCGCTCGCTGTCGGTTTTTTCCGTGCCTGCGCTCTACGGCGAAGCCTTCGGTTTGTATGTGATCGAGGCGCTGGCGGCGGGCGTGCCGGTCGTGCAGCCTCGTTCCGGGGCGTTTCCAGAGCTAATCGAAGTTACCGGCGGCGGTGTGTTGTGCGAACCGGGCGATCCCAAAGCTTTGGCCGACGCCATCGAACAATTGCTCCTGAACTCCAAGCAGGCGCTGGCGTTAGGCGAAGCTGGGCGCAAAGCCGTGTTCGAAAAGTTCAGCGCCGAAAAAACGATGGCGCGGGAGACGTTGCGGGTGTTGGAAAGCTTGAAAAATTGCCACCAAAGCCCGGCGACGTGCCGGAAAGACGACAAGCAAGGATGGGACGCGGTCAGCCAGTAATCAGTTCACGCACCCCGGCCTGAATGTCCCCCCGGTTCACCAGGGACTCGCCCACCAGAATCGCGCGCGCGCCGCACCCGGCCAACCGCACGACATCCGCGCGTGTGTGAATGCCGCTTTCGGCGACGAGCAACGTAGGACCGGCGTCGCGCCTGACTCCATCTAAAGCAAAGTTTGAGACAGGCGCGACGCCCATCCTACCATACAACCTCTCTGCCAACCGCTCCGTGGTTGCCAGGTCCACTTTGAAAGATATTAAATCCCGGTTGTTCACGCCGATCAAGCCCGCGCCAACCGCCAGCGCGCGATCCAATTCCGTTTCGTCATGCACCTCCACCAGCGCGGCCAGCCCGGCCTCGGTTGCGAGCGTGTGAAAGTGTTTGAGCTGTGCGTCGTCCAGAATCGCCACGATGAGCAGGATGGCGTCCGCGCCCCACTCGATGGCTTCCAGGATTTGCCGCTCGTCAATGATGAAGTCCTTCCGCAACAACGGCAGCTTCACCGCCGCGCGGATTTGCCGGAGATAATCCAGCGAACCTTGGAAGAATTTCTCGTCCGTGAGCACGGACAGGCAACTTGCGCCTCCCGCCTCGTATGCCTTGGCGATGCGCACCGGATCGAAGTCCTTGCAAATGACGCCAGCCGATGGCGACGCCTTCTTCACTTCGGCGATCAACGCCACATCTCCCAGACGCGGCTGGCGCAACGCGGCCATGAAGTCGCGCCGCTCGTCCCGCGCCAGCAACGCATCGCGCAAATCTCCCGCCGCAATCGGGCGCGCGGGAAGTTTCGCGACTTCGCGTTGCTTCTCTTCGACGATGGTGTCAAGAATGTTCACGGCGGGATTGTTTGCCAGAGCGCGCCTCCGGCGCAAAGTAGAAACGACAAGTTCAGTGGCATTTTTTCCCGAACTCGGGCAGAATCCATTTGGAAACGTCACAAACCATCAACCGAAATGACTTTATGAAAACATTCAAAGCAGGCTGGCTGTTCGCCGGCGGCGCATTGTTCGGACTCTCAATCGCCCTCTGCGTGGGGGCGGGCACGAAAACCAACACACCTCCCAAAGCTCCTCCAATGGCCGCCCCCACCGAGGCGCAGAAGTACGCGTGGGCGCATATCAAACTCGTCGGCTACCCCAACGGCGGGACGGGTTTCTTCGACGAGGAAACCGGCATCATCTATGTCTATGATGCGCAACTGCGACACTGCTACCTCATGCGGCAAGTCAAGGTGCTGGGCGACCCGATGCAGCCGGTGAATTGATCAGTCTTCCACGTCCTTCACTCCCTGCATCCGCTTCAACGGACAGCCCGCGCGCAGCCAGCCGTTCACAAACGGGTCGAGGTCGCCGTCCATCACGCCCTGCACGTCGCTCGTTTCGACGCCGGTGCGCAGGTCTTTGACCATGCGATACGGCTGAAACACGTAGCTGCGAATCTGGTTGCCCCACGACACGCTGCCCTTCTCGCCGTAGAACCGCTCCATCTCCGCCTTCGCTGCGTCCTGTCGCTGCGCGAAAATTCTGGAAAGCAACAGGTTCATGGCCGTGGCCCGGTTTTGATGCTGGGAGCGCTGCGCTTGCGACGCCACCACGAGGCCGGTGGGTATGTGTGTGATGCGGACGGCGGTTTCCACCTTGTTCACGTTCTGCCCGCCCTTGCCGCCGGAACGAAACGTGTCCACGTGAAATTCAGTCGGCGGAATCACGATTTCAGAGGAAGCCTCCTCGATTTCCGCGATCGTATCCACGCTCGCAAAACTGGTGTGTCGGCGCTTGTTGGAATCGAACGGAGAGATGCGCACCAACCGGTGGACGCCACGCTCGGCTTTGCAGAAACCGTAGGCGTTCTCGCCCTTGAGGAGCAGCGTCACGCTCTTGATGCCCGCGCCTTCGCCCGGCAGCGCGTCCTCGACCTCCACCTCCCACCCGCGCGACTCCGCCCAGCGTTGATACATCCGCAACAGCATGTTTGCCCAGTCGCATGCCTCCGTGCCGCCCGCGCCGGCGTTGATGCTCAGGATGCAATTGTTGCGGTCGTGCGGACCGTTGAGAAAAACTTTGAGTTCAAGCGCGTCGAGACCCTTGAGAAATTTGGCGACGTCGCGTTCGAGTTCCTGCTCGACCTTCGCCTGCGCTTCAAGCGGCTCGCCCTCGCCCAACTCGACCATCACCTTGAAATCGTCCAGGTGCTTTTCGGCTTCGAGCAGCGGCTCGATTTTGCCGCGAAGGGAACTGGCCTCCTCAATCAGCTTCTGCGCCTGCTCGCGATTGTTCCAAAAACCGTCCGCCGCCATCTGCGAGTTCAACTCGCTGAGGCGTTTCTGCGCGCCCGGCACGTCAAAGAAACCTCCGCAAGTGCGTGAGTTTCTGCGACGCGGTGGCGAGTTCAGCTTTGACGGTTTCGAACATGCGGGGAGAATACCGAAGTCAGAAGCCAGAAGCCAGAAAGGATTCGCCTGCGGTTAAGGCATGGCCAGACGATTTGTGGCGATACCAGTTCCTTGAAGCAACTTGCGGAGCGACTCGTCATCGGCCGCATGCACCGAGCCGTCAACCGTCAAAATGTATTCGGCCTCGCCAGTGTAGTGACGATTTGGTTTTGCCCACTCGACAGGAGTGTTCGTCCCCAACGAAAGCAATCCTCTTTTTACAGGCTTTCGGTTAGCGAGCAGACTGCCATCACCGGAAAGCCACATCGCGCCGTTTTGCCGGGTTGCATCCACACCAACGAAGTAGCTGACGGGAAAATTCGGGAACGGGCCAAAGATTTGGCCCGTATGTCCGGCGTGCGGTCCTCGAGTTGCAAAGTAAGCGTCCATCAACTTTCTTGCCTCGGCTCGCGCCTTTGTATCGCCGTAGCAAATAAGAATCCATGGCTCATTGAGTTCGTTGGACAGGGCACGGAAATGTGGATAAGGGTTTCCTGTTCCAACCAATTCCTTCGTTCCCCCATTCGCAACCGAAACCTGCATAGGGAACTTGCCTTGGTTGTCGAGCGACCATTGGAGAAATGCCAGCCCGATTTGCTTAAGAGCGCCAGCGCAACTGGCATGAGACGGCTTTCTTTTGGCTGCCTTGAATGCCGGCCATAACATTGCAATCAACACAGCTAAAACAGCGACAATGGTGATTGCCTCCACTCTGGAGAAACCATGGACTCGACGGCCATGCCGGATTCGTTTCATGCGTCAGTAGTATGCCAGCGCATACGCCGTGAGTTCTCAAGCTCCGTTCTGCCGGCCATTCGCGACCCGCCGTGCATGCTTCGCGTATCTTGAATCGGGTTCAAACATTTCATCTTGAACCGTCCGGGCAATTTCAAATCTTGCCGCGCATGAAGTTCGCCATTGGCAACGAGATTTATCAAGGCTGGAAAATCGAGGACACGCTGGCCCACGTGGCCCGGCTCGGTTACGCCGGGCTGGAAATCGCCCCGTTCACGCTCGCCAATTCGGTCAACGACATCCCCGCCACCGAGCGCCGGCGCATCCGCGACGATAAGAACCGCAAAGGCCACGGGCTTCGGCGAGGTGGATTTCAAACCCATCGCCGCCACGTTGAAGGAAGCCGGCTACGCGGGATACGTTTCCGTGGAGGTGTTCAAGTTTGAGGAAGGTGCGGATGTGATTGCGGGCAAGAGCCTCGAGTATTTGCAGCGCGTGTTCGCCTGAGATCGGAGGGTAGGGCGCGTCACTCCGTGCGCGCCGGACTTGGCTTGCGAAGAGCGGCGGGCAGAGGACTGCCCGCCCTACCATCAAAACTGCGCAGCAACCTATTTCTTCCCGGCTTTCTCTTGATATTGCTTGAGCGTGGCTTCCATGTCCTTGCGCGCGTCCTCATTGTCCCCGGCGGCAGCAACGGCCTTTTTTTGCCAGTTGACCGCCTCCGCCACCTTGCCGCCTTCGAACAAGGTGCGGGCATAGACGTAGAGCGCGCCCAGGTCCTTGCTTTCGGTGGCGTCCACGCTGGTTCGGGCAAGCTTCGCGGCGAGGTCATAATCGCGCGTCTTCAAACTTCTTTCCTGCAAGATTTTCATGGCGACCCCCAGCAGGGCGTGGGAATTTTTCGGCTTGGCGGCGGCGAGCTGTTTGGCCAGTTCCGCCAGTGCGCTGGCGTCTCCGCTGCCGGCCGCGGCTTGCAGGTAGTCGTTCGCCAGTTTGTGGAACGCCACGTTGGCCTTGAACTCCGCCAGGTCAAAATCCTTGGGCGCGCTTTCGGCCAGCCGCTTTTCGATGTCAACGAGGTTCGTGCCGCCTTTGCCGGACATTACGGCAACCTGGTAATCGCGCACCAAGCCTTGGAATTTCACGCCCGCGATGGCTTCGGCCGCGCTGAATTTTTCGCCCGGCTCGATGCCGCCCAGTTCGGCATCGAGTGCTTCGAGTTTCCGGCCCATCTCTGCCAGCTTGGGATCATTGACGTCACGGCTGGCGGCCTCTTGGAACTCTTCCACCTGTTTCCGGGCGACACCGCGTTTCTTTGATTTTTCGAGATCAAACTT
>JALOTT010000118.1 GCA_025457745.1 Verrucomicrobiota bacterium | reverse complement strand
TTGAGGACGGCTGCCGGGTCGTGCCTTGCGGAACGCCACGGCTCCAGTTTTTTGCGGACGTGCGTCTGGGGCGGATGCGCCAAAATAGTGGGTTCGTTCCAGAGTGATGTCGTGAGCGGCCTTCATGTCTGCAATCATGGCAGCGTTCTGCCCGGTTAAACCCGCGCCCGGCGTGCAAAACTCGCTCGTCGCGTATCAGGTTGTCACTGACCCAGCGACCGGCGTTTCGATGAATTACCGGCACTGGGGCAACCCGGACGCTGACGAGGATCGTGAAGTCATCGAATCCGCGTATGGCTGCGTTGCGGGTGAGGCTGAGGCGATGAAACGCATTGAAAATGCCGTCGCGGGAAAAACTTTTCCGGCAAACCACGGACTTGTCGGTTCATGGTAGGCTCTGCGTTGGTTTTATGTCTTTCGCCGACGCAGAGCTTTTTAACTTTCGTGTGCATAGCTCGCGAAACAATGAACACGGCGCAACGCCAGGCGCGGATTCTAACCATTTGACGGGCCGGGTGTCTGTTTTACCCATGTCTAGGCATCGCGCCACGCAATCAAAACGGCTCTGCGCGAATTCTAGCGCGAAGAATTTCCGTGTTGACCGTCCATCGGCTGAAATCGCCGTTGCTCCGATCAAAGGCGATTCACTTCCGAAGCCTCAAATCGAATCCAGCGCAGTCCGATCACCCGGCCACAACACCCCGCGCCGTGCGTAGCGTGGCCCGTAAGGCTTCCGCAGGGAAGCCACGAACCAAGCCACAAGGAACAAAGCCAAAGGCAAAGCCGCACGATTAAGCCAAAGATAAGCCAAACCAGAAATGGCACTTTGGCTTGTTTTTGTGGAAACTCACAGAGGGCTTGATTTTGTTGGCTAAAACTGGTGGCTGGGGGCGGAATTGGCCAGATTCAACTCGATTTCGAGACTAGAATAGCCCGATTCTACAGGTGATTCAAGACTTTTGTGGAACTATGTTACACGATGGTTTGACTAGGATTTGTTAGCCATTTTGTTAGCCATTTCATCGCACGTAAATCGCGTCAGTTGAGGCCGGGTGAGCCGGGTGGAAGATCGAGAGACTTCAGCAGGTCAGGACGCTCGAAGGCGACGTCGGCAATCACGTCACGGGGCATCCAGTTGCTCATCAGGAAGTGGAACGTTTCCATCACGGTCAGCGCCACACTGGGCGTGTTGGGTTTGCTGAACTGGCCTTTGTCAATCGGCCAAACTTTGAGGTAATAGGCATGGCCATCAGGATGCCGCCAGAGTTCCCATTCCCAATGCTCATTGAAGTAGGTTGATTCGAGAATAGGCTCGCTGTCCTTGGGCAGTTTGTCGTCCTGGGGGACCGTCAAGTCCTCCGGCCAGTTGGGTCCGGCAAGAATGATCTCTTTCCAGTTGGGCGTGGGTTTTGGCTGCGGCGTTCTCACGCGACGTAGAATAGCGGTGCGGCGGGCAGGAGCAAAGATTGAAGCGTCACGGGGAAGTTGGCGCGTGGGTGGCGACCGATAAGGCGGCGCTGTTCCGAGCGCCGCAGGAGCATCGCTCGGAACTTTGCGGCGACATTCGGCGGACAGGTCTTCAGTCGGGTCGGTCGCCGGGAGTCTTGGCGTCGGTACAAAGAGAAAGGCCGGGTAACAAGTCCGGCCTTTTCACACACGGCACATGAGAACTGAGTGCCAAATCTGGAGATAGAGTAAGCGACGGCGGATTTCCCGATAGTCACCAGTACTGGGGACAAGGGGGGGCAATGAAGAATGAAGAATGCAGAATGCAGAATGCAGAATGAAGAATGAAGAATGAAGAATGGCGGCTCGTCGGGAGGCTCGCCCCAGTGGGCGGTGTGCAAAGGAGAAGGGCAGAAAGCGGCAGGAGGAGAATCAGCCAACGGCGGGCGGGGATATTGAGCGGAGGCGGCGGGGGCGGGAGGCGGAGTAGTCAAAACCAAGAACCGACCCCTTTACAATTAACGGCGCTGGACGTGTTGCGGAAGACGTTTGCGAAAGAGAGCTTGGTGCGGGTGGGATAGGCTTGGCGACGACAGGAGCGCTTACCGGAGGTGGCAGGACCTTAGGCAATGGTGGCGCAGCAATTTCCGGATGGTCTTTGAGGAGTTCGCCTTCGAGATATTCTGCCGTGATTTTGTCGAGGGAACTTGAAGCGACTCTCGCCGCAACTATCCCAAGAGACTTAGCTTTGGAAATGATTTCCCTGTTGTCTAAACCAAGTTTTTTTGAAATGTCGTAAACGCGAACTGGCATAACGTTGGTCTCAGCCGAGATGCAGTTGATCGGTTGGACCGGAATTGAACAATGAGGTTTGGGATGCGCCTCGGCGTTTGCGGACGGCTTCCCATTTGGATTCAAACTCGGCGCGGAGCAATTCCTCGAACTGTTTCACGCCCGGGCTCTTGTGGGGCACGGGTTTGATCTGGAACAGGCGCGAGAGAATTGGCCGGGATAGCAGGCCGAGCGGGATAATGGTTTCCGGCCTGGCGGCGGCGGGAAGAACGCAGCAGTCCGCGCATTGGAGCTGGGCAACAAGGTCAATCGCCGGTGCGGTAAAGGTCCAGCAACAAGGCGCGATGGAATGGCTGGCCGGGCGCGATGCCGGCGGCGGTCAACTTGCGCTCGCCGTCGGGTGTGAGTTGGTAGGTGATGACGGCGCCACGAATGGCGGTGAGCACGTAGCACGCGTTCCGTTCGCGGTATTTATGGAGGCGGGGCATACGTTTTTGACAGTGGTATCACTGTCGCGCTATTGCAGATCAAGACCCAACCTTTGCCGGTATCCGAGATTTCTCATCCGGTGTTTGGCTGCCTGGAAATTCACGTCATATTCCTCGGCAAGCGCCGAAACCAGTTTGTCCACCAGAATGTGCCCCTCGGCATCCACCAGTTTGCCGGCGAGCGATTCCACCAACGGCTCAACACAGGTTTTGGGCATCAGAATTGCCGACGCCAGCGCTTTGGCGTTGCTCTCCATGTAAGCTTCCGTGCGTTCGTCCAGCATATCCTCGATTTTCATCCGGTCTTCGGCGGTGTGGCAATTGACGAACAAATGCCGGTGGATGAGAAAATGTGCCAGTTCCTCCGCCAGCGTGAAGCGGTATTTCTTCTCCAGCCGCGCCTCGTTCATCAACTCCGCGTCTATGAAAATCACCTTGGCGGTGGTGTCAATGAACGCATACGCATCCCAGCGCCGCCGCAGATCAGTAAACGATTCAATCTTGAGCTTGAACTTTTCCAGTATCAGCCGCTCGATGTCCACGCGCCGGCCTTTGATACAACTCTCTCCTTCACGAAGCGCGTCCGCCGCGATCCGTTCCAATTCGTAAAGCCGGTAATCCCTGACCTTAACTGCTGGCTTTTTTGTATCGGCCACTTTTGAGGTCCTCGATGATGCCGCGCAATTGTTTTTTAGTCACCTTCTCATACTCCACCGTGCGCAACATCGCCGGGATGAGATCATTTCCTTTCATAAACTGCTCCACGTCTGCCGGAATCTCATCCCGGCCCTGGGCTGAAAGATCGTGGAACTTTGTGTAATCCGGCGTGCCTTTTTTCAGGCCGAAGACTTTGCTGATGCGCTCCAGTCCTTCGGGTGGCGGCGGGGGCAGCACGTCGCTCTCGATGTTGCAGTAGTTCGACGGCTGCATCCCAACCTTGCGCGCGAACTCGCGCAGGCTCAAATCCAGTGCCAGCCGTTTGGTTTTCAAGAACTGTCCGAATGTTTGTTTCATGGCATTGCGCCTTGCGGCGGTTGAAGTTGGTCGTCTGTTCTAAACAAATATAACACGCCGCCGGTCCAGGGCAAGCGCAATCTGGAGAATTATTTCGCTGCGCCTTCCACGAGTTTGATTTCTTCCGGCGTGAGGGCGTAGAGGCGGAAAACGTGCATGCTATTCTTCAACTTCCATTTCCAGCCCAAGCTGCCGCGCCGCTTCTTTCATGGCTTTGATGGATGGTTCGTCCAATTTGACCTTCTGCCCGTCATCAAACACCAGTTCAAAATCAATCCCCAGTTTCAGTTTCTTGGGATTCAGGCGAACGCCCGGATTCACGAAACAGCGAAATACGTCAGACCAAGATTCCGCCGGCACTGAACCGCTGATGGTGATGCGCTTGGCGGTTTTGCCAGTCGGCACAGAACCCGGACCGGTTTGTGTCGGCGATTGTCCTGGCTTGCCGGTCGTCGTCGTGGGCGTCGTTGTTGGCGGTGTGCCAGTGACCGGCGTTGCTGATTCCGGCGTGAACGCCGGGATAATCCACAAGCCGTCCTCATTCGGATCGAGCATGACTTCTTCGCCACATGATTTTTTTTGCAGCTTGGTTGCATCCAGCCCACGACCGATGCCAATGAGTTTTTCCCGGCACGCCTGCGAAAGTCCTGTAAGCACTGCGTCTTTTGACGCAATCATCGGCTTGTCCGTGTAGCGCAGAAAACATTCAATGGCGTCGCGCACTCGCATACTGCCTTCCGTCACCAGCACGCCGACTTTTTGCAGCGTCACCGTTCCGACTTTTCTCAAAACCCATTCTTCTTCCTCGACGATGTGTTTCCATGCTTCCCGCAAATGCTCCAGGAGATTGGGGCGCGTGACGGGCAACGTGGTGACTTCAACGCTCTGCCCTTCCACCTTTGCCATTTGCGTATAAGCGGCGCAAAGCGATTCACCCACCGACTTCTTTGCCGCGTCGAACTTGCCCTTCAATTCACTTTTCTGTTCTTCATCCAACTGGCTTGAGTAGTCCCGCTTGATCGTTTCGAGCACGGCAACTTCCCGGAAAGCGTTTCGCAAACGAGTCAAGCCGCGTGGCGACGGCAAAAGGAAAAGCAGCGTATTCTTGTAAATGCGCTCCTTGCTGCCGCATTTCTGACTGATTTCCAGCAGACGTTTCTCGGCGGGCGAAGCAATCAGCGACGGCCCTTTGCCATTCTCCGAATACGAACACGTCGGCGGCATGATGAGCAATGCGAGCGATTTCTGTTCGGGCAGATTGGCTTCGGGATTCACGAAAACGCGCCAAGTCGCAGGGGCGGTGCTGATGCCGGTGACTTGTTCCTGCAAGCCTTCAACGATCTCCACGTCGAAATCGTTCGCGGCGAACTGCTGCCGGTATTGAACTATTAGCTTTGCGAGCGTCGGCTTCGTGCCGAACCAATAGCGTTTGCCGAGACTCCCGGCGGCGGCGGGATGCAGGTAAAAACTGCGCTCCTCAAACGTCAGCAATGCGCCGTCCGTGTAACTCCAATTCAATCCCGGTCTGCTGACCGCGAGCTTCAAATCCTTGGTTGTATAACCGGACTTCTCGCCTTGCCCGCCAAACGAACCGAGTAGAATTGCCGACGCAATTCCCTGCGTAATTCTTTCAGTCGGGTAATCGCCGCCCTTTTCTTCGTCCAACAAGGAAGCATTTGCCTTTTCTCCAATCACGTCCTGAGCAATCACCGCTTCGTAAGGCGCTCCCCAAAGTCGCGTGAGTGACGCGCTCATGGCATCAATCGTCCACGAAACATGGCACGGCTGAATCAGCGGTTGCGTCTGCGTGGCGTTCTTGCGGCGCTTCCACAAATCGCCGACCACGCTGGCGAGCAAACGCAGGACGCCGCGCGTGCGCTGAAAATCTCCGTGACTGCCCCAACGCAGATAAAGCGCGTCAATCAAGGTCGGATGAAACGGATACGCCGCAATGATTCGCTCGCGGTAAGCCGCCTTGCTTGCCTCCGCCGGAACTTCGTTGCGATGCTGGTCGTAAAGTCTGACATACGCCTCCGCCGCCCGTTTGTGCTCCGCCGGGTCGCCGAGTTCTTCAAACAAACGGCGGCGAACCACCTGATAGATTTCTTCGTCGGCCACGGGCTTTATGTCTGCGCCCATTCGTCCGAATCGTTTTTCCAACCGAACAAGAATGTCCTGGCCTTTCTCTGAACTGGAAACTTCCAATGCGCTTGCCGGAAGTGTGGCGACAATCGCGACGCCGGGAACTTGCTGCGCGGCTTCCGTGAGTTGTTGCACAAACGAAATCGTCTGGTCGGCGAGCGTGCCTGTGCCGACTTCCTCGCCCGCAGCCACGACACAATAGTCGGCGATTTCATCCAGCAGAATCAGGCAAGGCGACGCCTGTTTGAGGATCTCGACAAAAATTCCTTGTGGCGCGGTTCGCGCTTCGTCGTTTGGCTGAATCTTTTTGTAAAGCTCCTTGCCACCGAGTTGCAATGCCAGTTCGCCCCACAAGGTCCGCGTGCGAACACCTTCGGGCGTTTGCCTGCCTTGGGTCGCATCGCACGTTTGGTTGGTAAAGACGGCAACGCCTTTTACTTTTGAGGGAAAAGAATCGCCCATGACTTCCCGGACTGCCGCGCAATCCGCCGACTTTCGGATTATGTCCGCGCGCTTGGCGATGTGCCAGAGCGCAACCAGGGTGTGCGTCTTGCCGCCGCCGAAAGAAGTTTGCAGGCTGAAAATTCTGTCCCCGGCCTCGGCTTCACCGGAGAGCGAAGCGCCGACGCGCTTCATCACGTTCTTCAAACCGCCGGTGATGTAGGTCTTGGAAAAGAAAGCCTCCGGGTCGAGATAAATGTCCGGCGCAGTTTTTTGCGCGACCGCCCAGATGTTCGCGGCGAAGACCGCTTCGCTCAACCGGCCTTTGCAAATGTCTTCGTGAGGTTTGGCAACCTCGAACCACGGTTTTAGTGTTTCAAGCATGATAGTAATTCGGTTCTGTCACGATGGCCCGCATCCCAGCAGAAAATATCTCAAGGGCAGTTCAAGGATTTCTCCGCTGCAATGACTCTCCTTCTGCCGGGTGACGATGACGCCAAGCTTGCCCCCAAACTTCGCGAGAAACCCACGCAACGCCCCCTGCTGGACGGCCCGGTCGCGATACTTCACTTCCAGCGGCAGGTGTTTGTTGCCGCCGTGCGTCAACACGAAATCAACTTCCTTCTTGTCGCGATAGTACGTGATCTCGATCTTCTCCGGCCACGTCGAAAGCTGGCGCAGCACCATGTTTTCCGCCAGATACCCCATCGTCGTCTGGTCGGGCGGCGACCACTGCCGCAGGACGGCGTTGCGCAGCGCCATGTCAATCGGGTAGCACTTGAAATTACCTTGCCTGACCCGGTGCGGTTGGTGGCTGAACTTCTGGATGCGGACGATCATGTCCGTCATTTCCAGCCGGGGCAGGTTTTCATCAATGACCCGCCGTTCGATTCCGGTTTGCTGGGAAACCTTGGCCGTGTTGATTTCGATGCCCGGATGCGCCAGCAGAAACAGGAAGAACCGCAGCACGTTCTCCGGCTTGCGGTACTTGGTCAGCGTCATCAAGTCCTCATACAGCACCTTGCGGACTTGCTGCTCCATCAAGTACTCGATCTTCCGCACCGGATCGTTCAAGGCCCACACTTCTGGGAAGCCGCCTTCCAGGATATACGTGCGCACCGCCTCGTGAATCGGTTCGTCAAACTGCCCCAAGGCGTCACCCAATTTCTTTGCGGCCTGGACGCAACCCGGCCCGTCCTCCTGGAGGAGCGCCTCCCGCAGTCCGGTGTGCTCCGCCAGAATCTGGCCGAACTCCGGCGTGCCCCGCAGCTTGAACTCGCAATACTCCCGGAAACTGAACGGCAACAGATGCCGATCCTTGATCCGGCCCAAAAGACTTTCCTGGCTGCTGCGAAAAATGGGTGAGGATGCCGAACCGCTGATGACAAACCGGATCGGCGTCTTCAGGTCGTAGTATTTCTTGACGAACAATTCCCACCGGGGCAACCGCTGAATCTCGTCGAGAAAGAAATAGACCGGCTGCTTGCGTCCCTTGAACAGCGCCACCAGATCATCAAAAATCTCCCGCTGAAACTCCGGCGAGGCAAACAACGCCGGATCATCGAACGAAAAATACAGAATGCTCGCGGGTGGGATGCCCCGATCCAGCAGCAACCCAATCCCCTGGCGCACCGCCGTTGTCTTGCCAACGCGGCGTGGGCCGGTGATGGAGATCGCCTGGGGCAAATCCCGGATGTCGGCCAGAAGCTCCCGCACGATGGGGCGCTGGTACTCCGGCAGGCTGCTGCGCCAATCCGCCTTCTCCGTCCACCACGGATTATAGGGCGCAAGCAGTTCCAGCAGTTGTTCTCGTTTCACAACAAAGCCTTTATCAAAAGCGTCTTAGACCAAAAAGCAAATCTTTGGCCTTATGAGGCCAATGTTTCGCCGGACGATGCAATCCGTTGAGTTTCTGTGCGTTTTGCCGCCGGAGATCACAATAACGTCTGCTCCTTCGGCGATGGCGTAACCCGCTTCGCTTCCGTCTGCAACGATTCGCGCTCGCCCAACAGCGCGCTCACGAGTTTCCAATCTTCCTCGCCGCGTGGCAGCACTTCAAATAACGCCTGGGTGAGTTTCCAAAAAGCGGGGTCGTCCATCAAATCGTGTTGCGCCAGATGCTCGACCAGTTCTCCGCGTTTCTCCTCTTTCCACAGGTGCATGGCGTGATGAAGTTTGTCTATCAGTGGCGCGGCAGGTTCTTCGCCAAGATGACGGCGGTCGGTGCGGTCACGCAAAAGAGCGAGCCGACAAGTTGCACCGTCCACAACAAACAATCCTCTTTGGCGGGCAATGCTCGCGGCGTCCTCATCTTCCACGCCCATTTGCGCGACCTTTACCAAATCGTCGAACGACTGTGAGGCGATGCCATATTGATTTGCCCATACGAAATACAAACGCGAAAGTTCGTCGCCTTGAAATTCCCCGGCGATGGCTTTGAGCGCAGACTCGCGGGCCAATTCAAGCAATTCAGGCACACCCACCAGTGTTCCATCGGATCGTTCCACGCGCTCATGTTGGCCGAAGACGCGCACTGCCGGGCCGTAGCAGGCTACAATCAAGTCCGCTCCGCGAAATCCGTAGTCCCAAAACCGATGGACGCTTTCAGCAACGGCTTTTCCAATCTCGCGCCGGACTTCTTTGAGCGTGGCGGAGCTACCCAAAACACGCGGTCGGCAGACGACCGTCACGGAAGTTTCAAGCGACGCAGTGCCGAGTGCCAGCGCCGTGCTCTGCATTTCAGTCGCAATTGGCCACGTCGCTACTGGGGCTAACCCCGCGTCGAACAGCGCAGAAATCAAATCTGTCCAAGCCTGCGTTGTCTGATGAGCAAACATAACCGAAATGAGCTTTGGAGGTTTCGCCACACGCTTGCCCTCGGAAAAACTTTCCGTGAGCAACTTGCGATAATGCTCATTGCCGCGTTCTTGCGATCCCTTGTGCCGATGTTTGTGACTCGTAGCCTCCTGCTCCTTCGGCGTTTGCGGTGTGCTGAAAATTTCGGGGAACAAGTCGCCCAAACTCCGCTTCAACCAGACGTAGAAGAAATCAGAAAGGTCGGCGTATGCGATTGAGTTACCGTAAGGCGGGTCGGTCACGACGTAATCGCAGGATTCGGTTTCCAGCCGGAGTTTTGTCGCTGAACCATGAATGATTTTCGGCGGGACGCAACCATCGTATCCCTCGCACTCGTGCATTAAAACATTGAGCATATACCCAAGTTGAGTGGACGCCGTTCCAGAACTTTCTGCAAACGGGTTCACTTCTGGATAATCCCACATCATCGGAACGGATTGCCCTCCAAACGGAGTTTTTACAATTTCATGTCCCGCTGCCCAGCGACACATCGAGTTGCCGAAAACGGCGATTCGATCAACCCACAGAGCGAGGTTGACTGCAACTGCCTTGAGGTAATCGGCATCAATGTTTTGTTTCCGAAGTTCATTAAGTGCAGCATGAAATCCTTCAAGGAAAGTCCGCATGACGACAAGTTGGCGATGGTTGAAAAGTTGACCCCATTTAGTAAATCCATAGAGTTCAAGATTGATGCTTCGATGAGAGCCAGCGTCCCCCGCTGCATTCGGCGAGTTGATTTCGGGCACAATGTATTCGCCGGGAATTTCGGCGGGGAGCGAACACGCTCTTTTGTATGCGTCGAGATCAACCTTTTCAACAGCGCGATAATCCTTACCAGTGCGTCCCTCAACTACGACAGCGATCATCCGCTCTTTCATCAGCCCCCTTGATGCCGCGTCTCGTATGTCTTCGCCCGATGTCTGTTGCTGACAGAATGGACAAACTGCTGGCCCTCGCTGAAGCTTCGTTCCATCGGTTACTTTTATGTCCCTTCCCTTGACCACACTGAAGTCAATATGCTTCCGCTCTTTATCTACCTTGAGCGCAAGCGCGACTTTTCCGGTGGCTTTGCTCCGCAGCAGGAGACTTCGCAAGAGAGGCATTTCTCCACGACAGGTCGGGTTACTGCAAGGAATGGTTCGTGCCCATAGGTAAGTAATTACTGGTCTATCGTCACTACCCTTCGGGTATAGGTGTGTAAGTTCGCCCTCGGTTCGTTTGAGAATCCACTCTGCCCAGTGCTGCAAATCAGTCACTAACTTTTTCCCATACTTCTGTGGAAACTCGCATGTAGCTCGGAGTAAAATGTGAGCGACCGGGTTGTAGTCATTGGCGATTGCACGGCAACCAAGGCGCTCCGCCTCCAAAGGGATTGCGCCCCCGCCAGAAAACGGGTCAAGAACCGTGGGCACAGCGCCGCTGTGGGCAATCGAAACTAATTCGCGCGCAATGCGGAGGACTTCGCGGCCTTGCTGGTTCTCCGGGTCGGACGTTTCCCACTTTACCAGACTCCGATCATCGAGAAGCAGGGCAGGCGGTGGTTCTTCGCCCGCAGGATTTTTCTCGAAATCCAAATACTCCGGCGACCATTTCGCAATGAACGCAAGTAATCTGTTCCTCGGCGTATCCTCAATCGGCTCTTGCGGGCGATAGGGGTCAGCATCTTGAATCCAGTCATTACGACGCTGGTAAGCTTTCAACACACTTGGGATTCGGTCTTTTAGCAGCCTCAACACCGCCTTGCGAAACGGCTCTGGACATTCCGGGGAATCAGGATCAGGAACCAATGACGCGAATACCACGGCTCGTGATGCCGCGAGCGGACGCCGCGCCCACCATATATGAAGATGCGAGATATGGGCGTGGTGAATGTTCTTATCACGCACACTTTCCGCCGAAACCTCGCGGATGGGTAAAGCAACTTCAATTAAGCGGGGGCAGTTCATGCAAAGGCTAAAGGCTGAAGGCTAAAGGCTAAACGGAAAGACTGAATCATCTGTTGCCTTTCGCATTTTTGTCTATCGTTGTGAAAATGGCAATCAACTGACGGGTTTCATCGAGAAGCGGATTCATTGCCGTAGATTTCACACAGCCGCTATCAACCAGCAGTTCGAGCCAGTATTCGGTTTCTTCAATCTCCTTGAGCGAGTCGCCGATTTTGGAAATGAACTCCAGTTTTGAGCGCGCGCGTGACGCTTCGCGGTAGTTCGCGCCGACGGATGTGCCGGAGCGCAAGACCTGTTTCCCCAAAATCTGCGCCACGGCATCATTGCGCGGCAGGGCTGAGAACATGCGGATGACACGCAAAGCAAATTCCTTCGTTCGCGGTTTCAAGTCTCGAGGTTCATCATTCATAACTTTAGCCTTTAGCCTTTAGACTTCAGCCTTCCAGCCCCACCTCTTCTCCTTTGCTGCTCCAATCGTTTTCTTCCACAAGAAATTGCACCTGCCGATAGAGCATTTCCGGCGAGAGCAGCGAAATGGGATTCTGGATGATCCGCAAACGCGGTTTCTCGCCTTTGCAGAATGTCACAACGTAAAGATAGGCGCGTTCGGCAAGCTGGCGGAGCTTGTCCACTTCCGGCCCGGTCAGCATCACTGCGCCGGATTGTGCGCGGCCTTTGACTTCAATGTATTTCCTTTCGCTGGCCTTCGACTCTGAACGGATGTCGTAGTGTTCGCCATCTTTGGAAACGTCATACGGTGTCCAGCCGATGCTGTGTTCGTAACGCATAACCACATTCATCGCGAAGTGTTCCACTTCATCGTCGCGTTGCATGGGGAACCCCTTTTTCGGGTGGTCGGTGTCCATCTCGACCGTGGCCACGGGCGCGGGAAGCACCAACGCCGAAGTGAGAATTTCAGGGAGATTCGCGGTGAGCTTGAGCATCAGCTCCAATTCCGCCATGCGAACGCCTTTGCGTTCCTTGAGAAGTTGCAAACGCTGTTCGAGCTTGTGCCGTTCGTCGGCGTCGTCCTCGCCCATAAGTTCACCCTGATGCAACTCGTTGAGCTTGGT
>JALOTT010000503.1 GCA_025457745.1 Verrucomicrobiota bacterium | reverse complement strand
GAAGGTGGACGCGGAATTTGTTCCGTGAGCCAACTCGCGCGGTAAGCGGCGGCGAACTCGTTCACCACATTCCAGTGGCCAAATTGGTTTGGGGCGGCTGGTGGAGACGTTGCCGGCGTCGCAACACGATCCAAATCGCTCCGACTATTTGCTCAAAGTGAATGCGGACGAGGATGGTGTCGGGGGCGACGATTGCGCCGACTGCCTCCGCCACCTGGTGGCGACGAAATCGCGGGCGGTGGTGCAACGGAAGTTGAGGGGCTCTAGGAATTTCCGATTTGCGATTTACAAGCGATCAAGCGCAGCGACCCAGATGCCGTTCCTCGGGATTCGCTGCAGCGTCTCGTCATTTAGAATTCTCAAAATCTGTCACTCTCGACGCAGCCTAAAACAGCCAAACGTCTCAGATGCATCTACCGTTACGGAGAACTGCCCCGCTGCGACGCTAACCGCGTTGGTCAGCATTTCCCAGCTACCTGCGCCAAGATCTAGACGCTTCTCGACCACAAACCCCGTCGCGTTTGTGCCCCATGCAAGCTTTATTTCATTCGGGCCGAAAGTCGCGATAGCCAAGCTAGGGGGAGTGTCTGCGCTCACAGTCTCAATGGAATCTAGGACCAGACGATAGCCTGTCTCCACACGACTTGCTTCCAACTCAATTGTGTTCACGATGAATGTAGGCGCACTCAAGAATTTCGAAAAGGGAATACGAATCGTGCCAGCACCGTTTATAGCTGCCAGCTCTTCCAGGAAGCCGCAGCCAACTCCGTTGACGTGGAGATAGTATCTTCCTCGCCAGAGGCCTGGTGCATGGACCTCAGAGAACCTCAACAGGAAGGCTTCGCTGCCGTCGGCGCG
Organism: Verrucomicrobiota bacterium; assembly: GCA_025457745.1. GTDB lineage: Bacteria > Verrucomicrobiota > Verrucomicrobiia > Limisphaerales > JADLHS01 > JALOTT01. The sequence continues at coordinate 4,137 of JALOTT010000503.1, read as the reverse complement.
CACGTCGACACCCAAATTGGCTTGACTACCGTAGCGCACCCCAAAATACCCGTCATCGCTAACCGCCTCGAAAGAGAATTGCCCTGCTACCGCATCGACTTGCAGGATCGCTCGATTCTGCGTTTGGGCTGTCAGGAGTCGAGTACCGCCAATGGTCAAATTCGTATTCAGGCCGGTTTGGAGAGTGATGAGGGCTGGTGAATAGTTGGTGGGTTCCAAAAGCGCTGAACCTTGGCCGAAATCGTCAATTACTACAGCCTTGGCATCTGTCAGCCCGAGTCCAACCCCGACCATCAAGACAACCGGGCTCAGCTTCAGCCCGTAGCAACGAAACACCCACATCGCTATCCGCTCGAAGATCGTGTAACTATATCGCATGGCACTGATGAATGTTGTTTTCATACAACGTAGCTTTGCTGAACGACCAAGAGATCAGAAGTGGAAGTGACTGTCGCATACGCGAGCGAGCAAAAGCATGAGCGGTGCCGCAACTCACGAGGAGCGTTTTCTTAGATTATTTACTGCCCCCTGTTGAAAGGGGCGCGTGAAATTCGCACAATTCGAGTGAAGTTCACGCAAAGACTTTCAGCGGCGGATGCCTTATTCCGGCGCGGGTCTGGGCCGGCGTGAGGCCCGGCGCCGGGGTTTGGGGATGGCGTCCGCTTTCGCCAAGGCTACGGCGGGACAGGCGAATCCCCAACAGCCAAATGGCTGCACGGGTGAACTGCGTGAGCGGTGATGTCGCAGCGGACGCGCTGCGGTATTTGGCGTCGACGAAGTCGCAACCGATGGCGGAGCGGAAGTTGCGGGATTTGTGAACGGCCCGGATCAGGCGCGGCTACTGCCCGTCGCCTGCATCCGCCTTGGTCGTCGTTCTGTCTGTTTGGCTCCTGTCACTAATCTGCGTCAGGTATTCGAAATTGAACCGCGCGAAGACGACGTGATCAGGCCACCAACAATTTGCGCCTGTGCCATAGAGGAGTCCAATGGTGCCATCCTCCATAATGACGAGATCGGAGTAAAAACTTGGCCCGGCACAGATGAGCTTGTGTTGCACCCAAGCTTGGCCTTCATCGTTGCTCAAGCTCACCGTCATCCGGGCGCGGCGTTCGGGGTCGGCGGGTCGGCTGAAAAGCAGCACGCTCTTATCCCGACCCGCCGTGATGGGGTATCGCTGAAAGCCGGAGTCGCATCCGTTGGCGCTGTATTCGAATTCCGTCCTGATAACCGGCGCGCCAAATGTCTCGCCTGAGTCCCCACTCCAGGCATAGACACGGTGTTTCTGAGTGTTGACCTTCTCCGCCAGACCGCCGCGCGCGTTCAGCAGGATGCGGCCATCCTCCAATTCCACGAGGCGGCCTTCGCCCATGCCATGACTGATGCCCGTGTCGCCAGCCCGCCGCCAAGTCTTGCCGTGATCGTCGCTGACGAGCATTGAAACGCCGTACAAACGCGGACTGGCCGTTACCGCCCGGCGATGCCACACCGCCAGCACCAGCCGTCCGTTCTTCTTTGCGTGCTTTCCTTGCTGACGACGGAGTTGGATGCCGTGGCCGGGGCCGGGCATGTGAAAGGTCCAGCCATACGGGTTGTTCGCGAAAAGGTGGGTGACCTCAACGCGACCCCCATCCTTGGCTGACGGCAGCCAAGTGACTCCATCGTTAAGGGGTCAGTTCTTGACTATGAGTACTCCCTGCCATAGCTTTGCAACATGGCTCGAAAATTGCGCGTTGAATACGAGGGGGCGATCTACCACGTCATGAATCGCGGCGACCGCCGCGAGGCGATCTTCCTTGATGATGAAGACCGCCAGTGCTTTCTCGCCACGCTCGGTCAGGCCTGCGGCCCCAGGCCAACCTCGTGGCGGGCATGAAGTGGTTACTCGGCACCTACACGGGCCGGTTCAACCGGCGGCACAAGTTCTTCGGTCACCTCTTCAGCGGCCGCTACAAGGCGCTCATCGTGGATGGGAGCGGGACGGGCTATCTCAAGACCGTCTGCGATTATGTTCACCTGAATCCCGTGCGAGCTAAGTTACTGAAACCAATGACACCGTTACGGGAATATAAGTGGAGCAGTTGGCCGGAGTATTTGAAGCGACCCGCCAAGCGGTGGCCGTGGCTGCGGGTGGACCGTCTGCTGGGGGAATACCGCCTTCCGGGGGACAGCGCGGCGGGACGGCGGCATCTGGAGGCGCAGGTGGAGCGACGCCGCGCCGCGGAGCAAGGCACGGATTATCGGCCCATCCGTCGCGGGTGGTGTCTTGGGGGAGAGGTCTTCCGGAAGGAACTGCTGGCTCAGATGGCGGAGCGCAAGGGCGCGGAGCACTACGGCGCCGAACGCCATGAGAGCGAGCAGGAAAAGGCGGAACGCCTGATTGCCGCCGGACTGAAGAAGGCGCGTTGGACGGAAGCGGACCTGAAACGGCAGCGCAAAGGGCATCCGGTGAAGGTCCGTCTGGCGCAGCAGTTGCGGGCGCAGACCACGCTCACCGTGGCGCAGATTGCCGAACGGTTGCAAATGGGAACCCGTGGGTATGCAGTGCGCTTGCTGTGGTGTGCCGCCCACGAACATTGAAGCGACACGGCAAGCCTCGAAGGGATGTTCCCCAATATACCCAGGCCTGAGCACCGGTTCCGTTTGAACGCTCTGCGCGGTTTGTGTTTTCCAGCGGGTGGTGTTTTCTTTGTGACCCGGCGTTATCCCGAATTCCGTTTTTCTGAATCTCATCGTTTCCCGCCCCGCATGTCCCATCCGGGCGCCCAGACTGGATACATCTCCTTGCTCAACGTCAGAGATTCAGTATCGCCCTTCTTCGGGTCGTCCTTGAAACCGAACAGGTGCGGCGTGCCCGGATTCGTCACCCGTTCCTCTCGCCATTGCTTGTAGGTTTTCGTCAAGGTGACCGTGCGCTTCCGCGTCTCCAGTTGTGCCTCAATGTGTTTGAGCAGTTTGAAATCCTCCTCCGTCTGACGACACCAGTGCACGAATGAATCCACCACGGCCGGCAGCGGCAGCGTCTTGCCGCCCTCACCCGCCCGCGCCGCCGCCCGGAAGAGCAGTTCCAGCGCATCCGTGCCCGGACCCAGTTGCCGCAGCGCGCTCTTCTGGTCTGAATCCCCCCAGTAGTGCTTCCGATGTTGCTGGAACTCCGCCGCCGTGTAAGGCCGCCGCGGCTGCGCCAGATGCACCCATAACGGCCCCGTCCCCAGCAGCGACTGCGGAGACACTCCCGTCGCGTGCGCAATCCGCCGCGCATAGCCCGCCGAGAGCGCGTTGCGTCCGCACTCCCAGCTCGCCACCGCGTCCCGCGAAATCCCGATCATCGCCGCAAATTCCTCCTGCGTCTGGCCCAGGATCTTCCGCAATGCCTCCATGTTGTTGGTCCGCTTTTTCATGTTTTTCATGATGTGTATGTAAAAAAAATATGCACAAAAAACTTGCGCCCGCAAGCCCAAACCGTAATGTGTATGCGTATGACAGATTACACAAAGCCAGCGGCGGCCCCCGCCGCGCCCGCGCCCGCTCTGGAGACTGGTCCGGCGGCACCCCCCTCAACCGCCGACGCTCAACTCGCAACCGATACCGCGGCCCCTTCCGGGGGCCGTGGTCCGGCGTCAAGTGGCCCGCTTCCCCGCCCCGCCCCCGGCGAGTCCCCGCGCGCTTTCGAGGCCTTCTGCGCCTACCTGGAACTCGGCCCCCGGCGCCGCTACTCCACCACCGCCCGCAAGTTCGGCGTCTCCGTGCGCACCATTGAACGCTGGGCCAGCCAGTTCGACTGGCGCGAACGCCTCACCACCCATGCCGCTCAGGCCACCGGCCCGTTCGTTCAGGCTCAGGCTGCCGCCCGCCTTGAGACCGCCGGCTGCGAGCAGTCCTTGCGCGAACGCCAGCTCGTCCTCGCCACGGCCATCCTCAACCTCACCGAACGCTATTTCGATCGGCTGGACGACATGGATCTCGAACGCGTCCGCCTTCCTGATGTCTGTCGCGCTCTGGAGTTCGCCTCGCGTCTCATCGGCCATTCACGGGATTCCGCCCCCGCCGCCGCCACGACCGACCACGGCCTCCGCGACCAGTTGGCCGCTCTTCTCGATCAAGCCTTCCGCGACACCCCAAAACCCGCTGCACCATGAC
>JALOTT010000117.1 GCA_025457745.1 Verrucomicrobiota bacterium | reverse complement strand
AGCGTGCCGCTGCCGATCTTGGTGAGGGCCAACGTGCCGGCGGTGTCGGTGATGACGCCGCTGAAGGTGCTGGTGGCATCATTGCCGCCGACGGTCAGGATCGGCGTGCCCCCGGCCACGGTGTCCACGGTGCCGGCACCGCTCAAACCGTTGATGGTCGCGGAGAAGGTGTTCAGGTCCAGCGTGCCGGTGACGGCAACATTGCCCTTGCCGGCGCCATCGGGAAGGACGTTGTTGGCCCCCAGTTGCAGCGTGCCCGTGCTGATGGTCGTGGCGCCAGTGTAGTCGTTGGCGGCGGTCAGGGTCAAAATACCGGTCCCGGCCTTGGTGAGGCTGATGCCCGCACCCGTCAGCACTGAACCGATGGTGGCTGAGGTGTTATTGACGGTGATGGTCGCGGTGTCCCGCAGCGTGATAGTGCCGCCGGCGATGGTCACTGCCGTGGTCTGGCCGGCACCGAAAGCGATGTTGCCGACGTTGACGCCGTCGGCGGCCACGGTCACGGCGGGATGGTTATAGTTGAGGGTGGCGGTGCCGAAATTGACGGCGGAGTTGATGGTGGTTGTGCTGAGAGGGGTGCCAGACGAACCGCTGGCATCGATGGACCAAAATGAATCGGTGCCCCACGTGCCCGGAGTGCTGCCGAAGCCGGCGGTGGTGCTGTCCGAGTCCCAATACAAAGTGGTCGCGGGCGCGAAGGTGGCCGCGATGGTATGGTTCGTTGACACGTTGCTGAACGTGTAACTCAGTGTCGGTGTCACGGCCACTCCATCCACCGTCAGGGTCGCCACGGTGTATTCCGCGTTCGGCGTGATGGTGTAGGTCTGGCTACCGCCGCCGCCCACTGTAGTGACGCCCGTGGGCGTGCAGGTGCCGTTCACATCCGTGGTGACGTTCGTGATATTGTAGTTGGCGGCGACGGAGAGCGTCAGGAATAATTCGCCGCCGCTGACGGACAGCGTGCCGCTGGAGCCGAGACCGCTGCCGGCGACAATGAGGGCGCCCGGAGTCCCGGTGACCGTGGCCCCGGCCGCGCTCTTGGCAATCAGCTTGTAAGGGCCGCCGCTCAAAACCGAGGTGGTGGTGACCTTGATGGGCTTGCTGTTCAGGTCCAAGTTGCCCGCGGTGCCGGCCAGCGTCAACGGGGCGGTGACGCCGCCACCAAAAGCCGTGAATTCCAGACCGACCGTCGCGTTGCCCAGCGTCAGATTCTTGCCGGAAGCCACCTTGATGGTGCCGGTGGTGGTCGCGCTGGTGGCGCTGGCTTTGAGGGTTTGACCACTGCCCAGCGTCAGCGCGGTGGTCGGGGCGGACACATCAAGGGTAGCCCCGCTCCCCACGATGAGGTTCGGGGTGTTGGCGATCGAGCCGCTGCCACTCAAGGCCAGGGTGCCGTTGGTGATGGCCGTGTCGCCGAAATAAGGGTTCGCGCCGGAGAGCGTCAGCGTATTCGTATTCGCTCTGACAGTGAGGCCGCCGCTGCCGCTGAGAATTCCGGACAAAGTCACCCCGCCGACCCCGTTGGCGGTGGTCCGCGACCCGCCGATTTGAACGGTCAAGTTGCCGGCGAGGGTCTGGCCGCTGCTGATGGTCAGGGGGTAGGTTCTGGAGTCATCGTTGTTGAAAATGGCCGTGCCGGGGCCGGGCAGCGTGACGCTGGCCAACGTCGTGCCCGCTGCAACGCGCGTGGCAATGCCGCCATTGTTTTGGACCGTGATCGGGCCAATCGTGGTGGGAGCGGCACTCAAATCCAAGATTCCGTTGTTGGTAATAGTGGTCGTGGTGCTGGCAGTGATCGCTTTGGCGTTGCCAATGAAAACCCGGCCGCCGGTGATGAACAAGTTGTTGATCGTGTTGCCCGCGGAACCGGTCAGGATCAAATCACTGCCGCCGTTCTGCCGCAAGGTGCCGGCGCCGGTAATGGCCCCGGAGAGAGTTTGGGACGACGTGTTTTGATAGTTCAAAGCGGCGGCGCCGGCGACGTAAATTCCGCCGGCATAATTACCACCACTGCCGAGTCGCCCACCGGCGCCCACCGTCAGGGTGCCGCCGTTGACGATGGTCTTGCCCGTGTAGCTGTTGGGATTGGAGAGCGTGAGGGTCGTGGTGTTGGCCGGATCGAGGATCAGCGCCGTGTTGCCGCCAATGCCGCCCGCGCCACTCAGCGTGTAATTGTGGCTGGTGCTTTTCACCTCCACATGGCGCGGCGTAACGGTGGCGTTCAGCGTGATGACGGGATTGTTGGTGACGCCTCCGGCGTCGCCGAACACCACGGCATTCACATTATTCGCGAAGGTGGCGGCGTTCGAGGCGCTGTTCAACCAGTTGGCGGTGCTCGTGTCCCAAGTGCCGTTGCCCGTGTTCCAAGTCCGGTTCGGTTGGAAGTAGTCCCGCGCCGTTTCCGCCTGATCCGACGGCAGTTGAAAAACGTATTTGCCGGGGAAATCCGCGTTCAGCCGGTCAATAACCACTTTGACGGCTGAGAAATTGGTGCCACCGAACCTCGGGGTGATCAGCTTGCCGGTGGCGAACCTCGGGGCGCTGGCATTCGTGGCGACTCCGGCCAGATCGTCATACAGTTCCTGTTCGTTTTGGCAGTCCCGGATGCGTTCGTTGAAGATCATCACGCCATTGGTGAACTGAGGGTTGGAACTTAGACTGAACAGGTTGGCATTATGGCGGATGCTATCCACTCCGGACATGGAGGTATAGACGTCATAATTCGCACTGGGATAGGTTCCGTGCCACACGCTGGCGGTATGAAAACCCCCATCGGCGAACCATTTGGCATTGATCGCACACCACGCCGGGAGCAGGGCGGGGTTGTAGTCATCGAGGTAAATGAACTGGACGCCGCAGGGGCCGGCGATCAACTCGTCATTGGCGGTCTTGTTGGTGTAATACCAATCCAGCAGGGGGGTGTTGATTTCCTGAAGAATGGGAGCCAGTGAAGTGCCGACGGGGACGGTGCCGCGCGCCGGATCGTTTTTCCAGATGGAATAAATGTCCCCCTGGTCAAACTGGAGGTTGTCCCCATCGCTCAGGAGAAACGCGACATACACCTTTCCGTTCTGCGCGGGCACGGCCTGGCCGGCGCGTTGGGTGTAGGTTTTGTTGGGAAACGAGGTCCAAAAACTTCCGTTGGAATAAAAGTCACTGACGTTGTAGCCGATCCCGTAGGGGTTGGCGAGGCGGTTGACCGAATCGCCGGCATATCCCCCCAGCGAAGCGCCCACCCCATATCCGGGAGTCGAAAATATTTTACGACATTGATTGCTTTGGGCAGCGTCTGAAACGGTCAGGTTGAAAACGAAACTTTTGCTCGATACCACATAATCCATGCACTCCAGATCGAAGGCCCGCGCGAAATAGACCGATTGTTTCGTGCAGTTGGGCATCAGGTTGGTCAGTGCCCAGTCATAGCCCTCGATCCTGTCGGCTCCAATGTTTGTGTAATCCACCACGGTGCCCGCCCAAGCGGGGACCTGCGCTTGGAGTGCGGCTCTCACGGTCTCGGTCACCGGAATTCCGTTTGATTGGGCGCCCGCCATGACGGCCAGATAGAAGGTCCAATCCTTTGCTGGATCATAAAGGAACATCCGCTGGACGGATGCCTGATATTTGTTGAACAGGGTTTTAACCCCCCGAAAGGAGGTGCCGCCCACCAGCGTCAATACGGTGTAAGGCTTGCCGCTATTGTTGAGCTGTTCGGTATCGCTGCCGCGGTTGACCAAGCCCTGAATGGCATAGCAGGTGGCCCTTGAATCCACGGTGTCGCCGGAGGTGGTGCCGGTTAAGTCCAAGAAGAAGGCATTGGCCGCTGGCAGCGTCTTGTCGAAAAGTCCGCTCGCGCCCGACGCCGGCAGACTGAGGCCAACCAGGAACGACAGGAGCATCCGGCAAACGAGGGCGGTTTTTGTTGGCATACAGAATTTCATTGATTGGTTTGCTGGCATCGCTGCGATTATGGTTGAATGTTCCCCAAAAGGTGTCCGCGCGCAAGTCAGGTCGCGTCCGGGCATCGCGGGCATGGGCGGCCCGGGCAACGACCTGCAATGCCATGACCGCCAACGTAACGGCCCACCGGCGGGACAGCCAGCGAGCAAGCCGGTCGCCGGACCAGGAAGCGGGGCAATGGTGTTTGGTGATTTGGCTGATAATGCCCATGCTTCTTGACGCCAGCCCATTGACGCCCCACCCCGCACCCCCGTCATCCGCTGCCTCCGCCCTGATGGAGACATTTACTACCTCCGCCAGGCTCCCAATCCCAAAGCCAAACCCATCGTCCTGCTCCATTGCCCGGTGTTCTGAAACCATGCCAGTTTTGTTCGCACACGCTTTTCTAACTTTGTTTGCTACACGACACAGCTTGCCCGCCAGCATCCGCCGGCAGCGAAATCAGCCGTTGCCAGACGCCTGGCAGCGGATAACACAGCACCGAACGCAAGATGAGCCCGCGCACTTCGGCCCGGCTGACTTTTACGCGCCGCTGCGGGTCGAGCGCGTTGGCAACGCGCAGCCGGGCGAGGGTTTTTGCGCCGATCAGAATCGGCCACGCGCACGCCAGGCGCACGCGCACGCACCGCCACGGCAAGGCGTTCGTGTAGGCCCAACCCGCCGCGAGGTGCGCTTCGGCCAGGTTGAGGTAGCGTTCGTAGAACGGGCGGAATTTCGCTTCATTGGCCGGTCGCAACAAATCGGCGGGCCGCAGGCCGGCCACGGCGAACAGCCGGTCTTCCGGCAAATAACAGCGCCGCTTGCGCAAGTCCGCCGGCAAATCGCGCAGGATGTTCACCAGTTGCAGACCTTTACCGAAACGGACGCTGTCGGCCAGCAGCCGCGTGTCGTCCAATCGCGCGGTCGGAAACAAATGCGCGCAACAAATCTTCGTCCAAAACTCGCCCACGCAACCGGCCACGCGATAGGTGTAGTCGTCCAGTTCGGCGTCGCTTTGCAGCGCAATGATTTTGCCTTGGTCGGGCGCGCAGTCCCCTGCGCGCCGGGCATCGCTTGCAAGTTCGGCGGCGGGCAGCGGAGTGCCCGCCCTACCTGATTCAAACCGGCGCAAATCCAGTTCCTGTCCGCTGGTGATGGTGTCGAGAACCTGGCGAACCAGCTTCAAATCATCAGCGGCCAAGCCGCTCAAAACCGCCAGGCTCTCCTCCACCTTCTCCAACAAGACGCGCTCCGCCGGCGAACCTTGTTGCCGCGCCAGTTCGCTAAAACTCAACGCGGTGGCGCTCGAGCCGAGAATCCGTTCGCGCAAATTCTGCAACGCGGCCAGCCGTTGTTCCACCGGAACGATTTCCGTGTCCGCGATGGTGTCGGTGGTGCGCGCGAGCAGGTAGGCCAGGCCGATTTGCGGACGCACTTTGCGCGGCAGCACCCGCAGCGTGAGATAAAACGAGCGCGACGTTTCCCTGAGCAACTTCGTCAACAAGGCATTTGAGGTCGCGGGCATGGTGGAAAACCGGGCGGTTAACCAGACTTCCGGGCGACGCGACGCGCGAAGCTTCCCACCCGGATCACCGCGCGTTTGTGGACGCCGCGCACGATCAACTCCTGCTCGTCGCGGGCTTCGACCTGGAATGAAATCTCTCTTCCCTCGGTGTGGATGACGCGCGTGGTGATGGTCACCTTGGCGCCCAGCGGCGTCGGGGCGAGGTGACGCAACTCGATCTCCATGCCCACGGTGCGTTCGTCGGCTTCGAGAAACGGCTCCAACGATTCGCGCGCGGTGCGCTCAATCAGCCCGATCAGATTCGGCGTGCTCAACACCGCCGGCATGCCGTCGCTGGCGAACGTGATGATGTGTTCTGACCCGACGACAAAATGAAATTCTCCCATCGTGCCGATTTTGGGATGGGATTTCATTTCGTTCTCGGCAAGGCCAGTTGATAAAATTCGTGGAGCTTGCGCTGCAACAGGCGGCGATCAGGCAGGCGCGTCTGGTATTCGGCAATCAACGCCGGCGACATGGAATGGCTCAACGCATACTTCACGACTTCGTTGTCCTTGCTGGCGCAGAGCAATACGCCGATGGACGGACGTTCGTGCGCCTTGCGCACGTCGCGGTCAATGGCTTCGAGGTAGAATTGCATTTTGCCGAGATGCTCCGGCTCGAACTTCCTGATCTTGAGATCAAATGCGACAAGGAATTGCAGGCTGCGATGGTAAAAGAGCAGGTCGAGATAGAAATCCTGTCCGCCCACCTGCAACCGCAATTCCTCCCCGGCGAAACAGAAGTCCGGCCCGAGTTCAATGAGGAACTGCTTGAGGTTTTTCACCAGCGCCTTTTGCAGGTCGCGCTCGGAATGGGTCTCGGGCAGTTCGAGAAAATCCAGCAGGTAAGTGTCTTTGAAGATGGTTTCCGCTTCGGGATGTAATTGTGTTACCAGTGGTGACACTTTTGGTTTCGAGAGGATTGTCCGCTCAAACAAAGCACCGTCCAATTGCCGTTCCAACTCGCGTCGGCCCCAGTTTCGACCGGAGGCCAATCGCAGGTAGAACTCACGCTCTTCTGCGTGCTTACACCGGCCAAGAATCAAGAGATTATGTGACCACGGCAATTGTCGCACCAGTGGTGCGACTTTTGGATGAGCACGGTAGGTATCGTGGAGTTGCCGCATCCGGAACAGGCTGGTGCGGGTGAAACCTTTGAGTTCTGGATGATGCAGCGCGATGTAGCGCGCCAGTTCCTCCACCACGCCTTCGCCCCAGGCGGCGGTGGCCAGTTTACGGCTGATGTATTCGCCCACGCGCCAGTAAAGCTCGATCAACTCCGTGTTGACCGCCTGAAACGCGCGCCGCCGGGCGGATTGGATCAGCCCGATGATTTCGCGGAAGGCCGGCTCGTGCCTTTGGAGCGCGGCGGGTTTGGAAATCTTTTTACGCTGGGCCGGTTTCATGGTTTCAAGTGCGCGGGCAGCACACGCAACGCCAGATAAAACGAGCGCGACGTCGCATGGCGAAAATCTCCCAGCAATTCTTTTCGCGAATTAGTCATTTCTTTGGAGACTTCTTCTTGTCGTTGAATTCTGGCAATTCCCCAAACATTTCCGCGAAAATGGCAAAACACTCGTATTCTTGTTGCGCCACTTTTCCCATAAGGCGAAGGGCTGAAGGTTTCTTTGAAGTCACATCGCATTCCGTGTGACTGACCGAAACAAACAGCTTTGAAACAAGTGTGTTGTAATTCCGATGTTTGAAGCGCACGCGCACTGCTCCACCGTGTCCGTCTTTGCCGTTGATTGTATTTTCGAATTGTTGCAGGCGCGATTTCAAACCGCCTTTTGAATTTGTCATGCCGATATAAATAATCTCTTTTCGCCACGTAAATGGGGTTGAAGCAATGTCTTCATCTGACAATGCGATCGCATAAATGCCGGGGTATTTCATCGTGTCGCCAAGCTCGTTACGCTCGCGCCACCGCATCCATTTCGAGAAGCTCGCGTTCATTTGTTCTGTCCGATATGTGAAGCAATATTTTGTCAATATCACGAGGCGAAGGTTTGCGGCCAATCTGCCCCCGAATATATTCTTGCAGCCAAAGACAACGGCCGTAGAAGTTCGCGTAACACGAATCGGACTCCTTTGGAGACAAGCTCGGCAAACTCTTCTCTGCGCCGGGCGTAACTTTCCGAATCGCCTCCCTCGCTCTTGAATCAAAAATAAAAAATAAATTAGGTTTGTGGAAATGAAGATACTTCGAAGCAAGCGAGCGTTTCTCAAGCTCCGAAATGTCGAAGAAGAGTTTGGTCAGCTTGGCGTGTATTTCGATTGGCTTTTCTGGGATTGAATCGTCCTTGAGCGAATTGAGCCAACTATCAATTCCGGAACTCTTGATTTTCGGCGCAGCGTTGTCTTCGTAAAACAGGTCACCGACCGAATCCGAGCTCTTGTTTTTGCGTCGCTCCAGCGCGGCTGCGTAAGAACGCCCGATCAACCAAACTTTGGCAATTATTTCTTGGTGTGATTTGTGGAGTGGATGTTGGGAACAGAGGTCATATAAAACTTGGTTGCCCAAGTCCCAAGCATCGTTCGCAAGCGCCTTTTCAATTTCCAGCTTGGTGATGTTCCTCATTGGAGAAATCTTTTCACGAAAGCTGTTCCCGCCACCTCGCCAACTGCTTCGCCACTTCCTTCGTACCTGGGGCGCCGGTGAGATTTCGTCGGGCCATCGCACGCTTGAGGTCAAACGTCGCCAGCGCGTCGCGACCGAAAGTCTGGTCCACGGATCGAAGTTCAGCCAGCGAGAGGGCGTTCAACGGTTTGCCCGCTCGTTCCGCCAGCGCGACGACTGCGCCCACGACGTGATGGGCTTTGCGAAACGACATGCCCTTTTGCACGAGGTAATCCGCGAGGTCGGTCGCCAGCAACGCCGGGTCGCTCGCGGCGGCGAGGCACGCGGGCTTGTTGACCTCCGTGTGCAAGAGCATCGCGGACATGAGCCGCACGCAGGCGCGCACGGTGTCGGCGGTGTCGAACAGCCGCTCCTTGTCCTCCTGCAAATCGCGATTGTAGGTCATGGGCAGGCCCTTGAGCAGCGTGAGCAGCGACATGAGGTTGCCATAAACGCGCCCGGTCTTGCCGCGCGTCAATTCGGCCACGTCGGGATTTTTCTTCTGCGGCATCAGCGACGAGCCGGTGGTGTAGGCGTCGGCGATCTTGATGAAGTTGAACTCCGCGCTCGCCCAGAGAATTACATCCTCGGCCAGCCGCGAGAGGTGCATGGCCAGCAACGCACCGGCGGCGCAGAATTCGACGGCGAAATCGCGGTCGCTCACGGCGTCCATGGAATTTTGGGTGAGTTGCGGTCTGCCCTGCGCGTCCACAAAGCCGAGCAGTTTGGCGACAAGCACGCGGTCCAGCTTGAGGGTCGAACCGGCAATCGCGCCGCTGCCGAGCGGGCAGACGTTCACGCGCGACCAGCCATCCCAGAGCCGTTCGCAATCGCGCTCCAGCATCTCGACGTAGGCGAGGAGGTGATGCGCGAAATAGACGGGCTGGGCGCGTTGCAGATGCGTGTAGCCCGGAATGATGACGGCGGAATATTTTTCACCGAGCGAGACGAGGACGCGTTGGAGGCTGGCGATTTCGCCGAGCAGGATGACAATTTCATCCCGCAACCACAGCCGCAGGTCGAGCGCCACCTGGTCGTTGCGCGAGCGGGCGGTATGCAGCTTCGCGCCCGCCGGGACGCGCCGCGTGAGTGCGGCCTCAATGTTCATGTGGACGTCTTCGAGTTCGTGCTTCCATTTGAATTTCCCGGTTTCGATTTCGCGGGCAATGGCCTTGAGTCCTTTGCTGATGGTGGCGGCTTCGGTTTTGGCGAGCACGCCGATTTTGCGCAGCATGGCGGCGTGAGCCAGCGAGCCGGTGATGTCGTGCGCCCAAAGCCGGTGGTCGAACGAGATGGATTCGGTGAATTGCGCCACGTCCGTGCCGGGGCCGCGCGCGAATCGTCCGCTACGGGAGACTGGTGAGTTTTTTTTCATGCGCTTCAACGAGATCCAATCTGCGCCGTGCCGCACAAAAAGTCACTCCCAAACGTGAATCCGGGTTGCAGTGCGCGGGCGAACCTGCCAAGGTCATTCCGGCACGGCCCCCGGCCGGCCATCTGGTTAGCATGACTGAGTTCAAATTCGCCTGTCCGGTGTGCGGCCAGCACATCACGTGCGACTCCATCAAGAGTGGAGCGAAGCTGGATTGCCCCACCTGCTTCCAGAAACTCGTCGTGCCGCAGTCACCCGCAGACGACGCTCCAAAACTCATCCTCGCGGCGGCGCAAGTGCATTCACGTCCTTTGCCGAAGGAGGGCGCAATGACCGATATGGTTGCCGTCCCGCCCGCGTCTGCGCGTATGCTTGCGGTGGTCATCATCGTGGTGTTGGTTTGCGCGGTGGGCGCACTCTTTGCGTTTCGCGGAAAGATTTTCAAAGCATCGCCGCAAAACGATCCCCCCATTGCCCCCCCGCCTGTGACGACGAACGACCCGGCCTGGAAGCTCGACCTTACGGATGTCACCATTCCCGACACGCCTGTCGCCGGGCGCATCAGCGGGCGTGTTTTCAATTCCGCGCGTGCGACCTTGGAAGGCGGCAAGTTGATTTTTAACCAACGGCAGAAGGGGGGCCCGGAGGTGAGACTGACAATATCCCTGTTTGCGCGTACGGGCGGGGAATTAGCCGGCAAATTCATCAACATCGAAACGAATCACACCAGAGCGCCAGCCGTCGCGTTCCGCTGGAAGGACAATCCGCAGCAGCCCGCCACGAAAAGCATCCCTGCGGATTACGCGCTCCGGCTGCAGTTTGGCGCGGTTGCCGGCGGCCGCCTGCCGGGCACAATCTACTTCTGCGCGCTGGACGAGGAGAAAAGCTGGGTGGCCGGAACTTTTGAGGCGGAAATCCAAAAAGCGCCGCCGCCGAAACCCCAACCGCCGGGCACGCCCAAGCCGTAGCGGTGAACCTGGTCTTGAAGGTGAGCGGGGGTTTTCACGGCCGTTCGCTTGGACAATTTTGATTTCGACGACCGGTCTCGAATGACGCCCCATGGCTGCGCGCCACTCACGCGCCACTCAAAACTTGCAATCGGACACATTCAACTTGAAACTTCGGCCTGGTGAATGTTGAACTCATCAACACTGGCAGTGAGTTGATGTTGGGCCGCCTCCTCAACACACACCAGCAATGGCTCTGCCGGCGACTCGCGGACCTTGGCTGCGTCGTCACCCGGCAGGTCACCGTCGCCGATACGGCCCACGACATCGAGCAAGCTGTGCGCGAGGCGTTGTCGCGGGCCGAACTGGTCATCACCACGGGCGGACTCGGTCCAACTTCGGATGACCTCACGCGGGATTTGATTGCGAAGATGCTCAACAGGCGGCTGGTTGAAGACTCCGCCATCGTCGCGCACATTAAAAAGTTCTTTACGGCGCGCAAGCGGGTCGTGCCGCCCGGCACGCGCGTGCAAGCGCTCGTGCCTGAGGGCGCAACCGTCCTTCCGAATCCGAATGGCACGGCGCCCGGCTTGGCGTTGGTGGTGAACCCAAATCCGTTTCGTTCGGAAGGCCAAGCAGCCTGGCTCGTCATGCTCCCCGGCCCGCCCCGTGAATTGCGGCCGATGTTCAACGATTCGGTCGTGCCGCTATTGAAGGAAAAGTTACCGCTGGCAGGCGGGTTTATTTGCCGCACACTCCGCACGACCGGCGTCGGCGAATCCATCGTTCAGGAAAAAATCGGCGAACGCTTGCGGCGGTTGGTCGAAAGCGGTCTCGACCTCGGCTATTGTGCGAGGGTGGGACAGGTGGACGTGCGGCTCGCTGCGCGGGGCGCGAACGCGCCGGGACTAATCCGTGAGGCCGAAGCCATCGTTCGCCGCCAACTTGGCGCACACATTTTCGGCGAGGAAAACGACGAACTCGAGACCGTCGTCGTGCGACTCTTGACCGAACGAAAACAAACGCTCGCCCTCGCGGAATCCTGCACCGGCGGACTCATCGCCCATCGCGTCACCAACGTGCCCGGAGCGTCGGCGGTGTTGCTTGCTGGATTTGTGACCTACGCAAACGATGCGAAGGCGAAACTTCTCGGCGTCCGGGGCGAGACCCTCGCGGCGCACGGAGCCGTGAGTGAACCGACGGCCCGCGAAATGGCCGGAGGCGTGCGCCGGCAAACCGGAGCGGACTACGCGTTGTCTGTCACCGGCATCGCCGGACCTTCGGGTGGTTCGCCGGAAAAACCCGCGGGCACGGCGTTCATCGGATTGGCAACCCCGACTGAAACCATCGCACTGAAAGTTTTCAATCCTTACGACCGCGAGACGTTCAAGCAGGCCACGGCAAATCAGGCGCTGGAATTGTTGCGCCGGGCGATTCTCGGGTAATGAGTGGGCACAGTCGTTCGAAACTCCGCCTTCAGGCGGTTCGGGTGTGCGAGGTGCAGAGCCGCAAGGCCGCCTGAAGACGGAACTCCAAACAAAAAACCACAAGCGCAAACGCCTGCGGGTCTTGGAAATTAATTCGCCTCCTGCGGCTACGCCCCGTTGTCGCCGATGGCCTCAACCGGGCAACCCTCTTTGGCTTCCTTGCAGCGGGTTTCCTCGTCGGGCGACGCCGGTTGCTTGCAGAGGAACGAATAGCCGCCGTCTTCGTTGCGTTTGAAATTATCCGGCGCGGTTTCGCGGCACAGGTCGCAGTCAATGCACTGGTTGTCCACGTAATACTTGCCGGCGATGTTTTCGGGATATTTGTTTGCCACGTCTGCCATAAATTTCTTTGTTCGCTGCTGAATATGGCGATTGTGTCCGGCGTTCGCAAGCCTCATTTGGAATTTTTTTTGGAAATTTTCAACCCGACCGCGTTTGGCCAGTCAGCAGGCTCAAAATCTGAGCGCGGTGACGGCCGCATTGGCAACATTGACAACCACCCCCGGGAACAGGCCCAGATACACCATTCCCCCAATGCAGACGAAAATGGAAAACTGCACCGGCCGCGAAAGTGGAATCGGCGACATGTCGGATGTGTCTTCAGACCAGTAAACTGCCCGGATGACGCC
Source organism: Verrucomicrobiota bacterium (assembly GCA_025457745.1). Lineage (GTDB taxonomy): Bacteria > Verrucomicrobiota > Verrucomicrobiia > Limisphaerales > JADLHS01 > JALOTT01. Next base: position 874 of record JALOTT010000117.1, on the reverse strand, counting down.
GAAGTAATAGTAGAGCGAGATCACCACGCCCACCAAAGCCGTGAACGCGAGGCAATAATAACCGTGGTTCATCGCGCCTTGCTCGATGACGGCCTTGAACAGCAGGAATTTTCCAAAGAATCCCGCCAGCGGTGGAATGCCCGCGAGCGAAATCATTGCCAGCGTCAGCGTGGCGGCCAGCAGCGGCGAACGTTGATTCAGGCCCGCCAACCCGCTGATGTCCTCGGTGTCGAGATGCCGCATCACGAGTGCGATGACGGTGAACGCGGCAATGACGGTGAAGAGATAGCCGGTCAGATAATAAAGAACCGCCGCCTGTCCGGCACTGGTCAGCGCCGCCACGCCCAGCAACAGGTAGCCCGCGTGCGCGATGCTCGAATAACCGAGCAGGCGCTTCAGGTTGCGTTGCGGAATCGCGCAGAGGTTGCCGTAGAGAATCGTGATGCCCGAGATGACGATGAGCAGGTTCTGCCAGTGAGCCGTCACGTCGGGAATCGCCGAGAACAGGAAGCGCAGCAGCAAAACGAACCCCGCGGCTTTCGAGCCGACCGCCAGGAAGGCTGTCGTTGGCGTGGGCGCACCTTGATAGACGTCCGGCGTCCACATTTGGAATGGGAACGCCGCGATCTTGAAGCCCAATCCGACGAGGACGAACAGCACGCCGAACAGGAAAACTTTGTTGCCGGCGAGTTCCGGGTGTTTCGCCGAGTAAGTGGCGAGTTCGGTGAAATTGAACTGTTGGCTGATTCCCCAAACTAGCGCGATGCCGTAAACCATGAACGCCGACGACAGCGCGCCGAGGATCAGATACTTCACGCCCGCTTCCAGCGATACGATGCGCCCGCGTTGAAAGCTCGTCAGCACGTAGAACGTG
>JALOTT010000502.1 GCA_025457745.1 Verrucomicrobiota bacterium | reverse complement strand
TCTTGCTGGCGACGAGGTCGAGGAAGAAGGTGCATTGGCTTTGCTCCGGACAGGTGTGGCAACGCTCGTGATAACTCTGGAGGCCGAGGCGTTTGGCCATCTGCGGCGTGTAGAACTCGCGTTTGCCGGCCGCCTGCACCGTCACAGGCACGGCGGACAGCCACCAGTTCACCAAGTCAAAATGATGCGTGGCCTTGTGAACCATCAGCCCGCCGGAGTTGGCCTTGTGGCTGTGCCAGCGGCGGAAGTAATTCGCGCCGTGAAGCGTGTCGAGCAGCCAGTGGAAATCCACCGACAACACGTCGCCAATCACGCCGCTCATCAGCAAATCCTTCACTTGCGTGCGGTGCGGCGAGTAACGGTAGTTGAAGGTGACGCGGCAATGGCGTCCGGTTTTGCGCTGCGTGTCCAGGATGGCGCGGCACTGCTGCTCGTCGGTGGTCATCGGCTTTTCCGTCATCACGTCGCAACCCAGTTCCAGGGCGCGGATGATGTACCGGCTGTGCGTCGCGTCTTTGCTGGTGACGATCACAATGTCGGGCCTGGTCTCGCGCACCATCCGGTCGAAATCCTTCGCTTCGTAGATGGGCACTTCGACGCCGGCCAGTTCCCGCGCCTTGGCTTGGGCGAGCTTCAGCCGTCCGAGATTGAGGTCGCAAAAGCCGACCATCTCGCAATACTGCGCGTACGTTTTCAGCACGGCGTTGCGGTACAGGCCGGAACGATCCCCCGTGCCCACCATGGCGTAACGCTTCCTGCGCGTGAGGCCGTTGGCCGGGGACGCCGAACGGGACTGGCCCAAGGCTGAGGCACCCAGCAACAGGCCGGTGCCGGCTGCGGTGCTGGTGGTGAGAAATTCGCGACGCGTCAGGTCGCGGTGAGAAGAAATCGGTGTTTTCATAGCATGCTGGTTTGACGTTTTCCGTCGCGGCGGATTCTATCCTCCGGCGGGCCGGCAAGTAAAATAGAATCCATTATCCCACCCACTCGGGCGGACCGGTTTTCAAGTGGCTGGGCATTAACGAGGGCGACCGGCTCGCGCGCCTCTCATGTTACGCGACGACTCCCAACCACACGACACCCATTTATTACGCCAAACGATTTGGCGCCGACCGGGCGGCGAAACTCCCCTGCCGGCTCGCCGAGATGACCACCTGCCTGATCACGACCGCCCAGGGTCGGGTGATCAAGATGGACTTAAACGTCCAATCCAACCGGCCACACTCGTTTTATTACCTCCTCCAAGGGACAACTGGCGTCTATGACAGCCGCTCGGGCTTTTCCTTCGTGGATCCAAAACAAGACCTGGCCCAACACCCGGGTTTAAGTGGCAGGACGCCGTCCAATACCTGAACCAGTACGAACACCCGCTCTGGAAGAAATATAATGAAGAAGCGACCCGAACCGGTCTTGGCGGAGGCGATTATTTTGTCGTGAAGCATCTGGTTGACATGGTGCGCCACGACCGGGAACCTTGGATCGACGTGTACGACGCGGCCTCCTGGTCGGCCATATTTGAGTGCATGCGCCGCTCCTTGGACCACCAAAACGCCGCGATCGAGATTCCTGATTTCACCGGCGGCCGGTGGAAGGACTCGAATTGGCGCAAGGGGCGGCTGGTGTAATACTCCCTTGTTAACGCTTTGGCTGCTGCATCGCAATATCAGTAGCCCAAGCGGCGGCGAGAGCTTATTTATGCGATGCGGAACCGGCTTACGGCCCGCGCGTGGCCGCGCCTTTCTTTCTGAATATCTTAGCGCATGTACGAAAATGCTGTCGTTGCTTCACCGTTGCTTCACCGTTGACAATCACAGGCGATTGGTTACTGTTGCGCGCCTGGAATTCAAATTTATCGAGAGCCTGAACTGATTTATGCCGAATACGAAGTCCGCCGAACGTCGCATGCGCAACAGCGCACGCAAGCATTTGCACAATCGCAGCATCATGTCGCGCCTGCGCAACCTGGAAAAAGATTACCGCGCGCTGCTGACCGCCGGCAAAAAGGATGAAGCGACCAAAGAGTTGCGGGACGTGGCGTCCGCCTTCGACAAGGCCGTCAAATCCGGCGTCGTTCACCGCACCACGGCCAATCGCAAGAAGGGCCGGCATGCGGCGGCTCTAAATCGGTTGAAGTAAGCTTTCGTTTTCACACGTTGACCCGCCGTGGTGGGCACGGATGCAGCGGTCAACCAGGAACTATCGCGCCGGGCAGCCGGGCCTGAAGAAGTAATTCTCAGACTTTCTTTGCTTCCCCGACGGCCCTGCAAGTTCTTTCACGCTGGAAGATTTTTGATTTCGCCCACCCCATTTTAGCCAGCCGGTAACCCAGTCCCGTGGCCAGACAGCCGAAGCCGTATCGGACGCTGCGACGAAAGTTGATGGAGGATGCTTCTGGAAAATACTTCGTCGGGCAACTGACTTCACCGATGGTGAATCCGTGCCATAAGATTTGCGCAAGCATCTGGTTGTCGAAAACAAAATCGTCGGAGTTGTCAGCGAGATGCAACGTCTCCAGAATTTCGCGCGAAAAGGCGCGGTAACCCGTGTGATATTCGGAGAGTTTCGCGCCGAGCAAAAGGTTTTCCATCAGCGTGAGGATTCGGTTGGAGATGTATTTCCACGCTGGCATCCCGCCCTTGAGCGCGTAGCCGCCGAGAATGCGGCTTCCCAAGACGCACGGGTGCAGCCCGTTACCAATCATCGAAACCATCGCGGGCAGCAGTTTCGGTGTGTATTGGTAATCGGGGTGGAGCATGACGACGATGTCCGCGCCGGCTTCCAACGCGAGGCAGTAACACGTCTTCTGGTTGCCGCCGTAACCGCGGTTGACCTCATGCATGTGAA
>JALOTT010000116.1 GCA_025457745.1 Verrucomicrobiota bacterium | reverse complement strand
AAGGGGTTTGCCGGAAAGTATTCCCCCAAAGCGGGCGATGTGCATTACACGACGGCAGGCTATGAGCAGCTCGCCGACCAGGTCGCGGCCACGATGGAAAAGGTGCTGCCTCATAAGACTTCCCGGTCGGCGGGGGCTTCCGGGCCTTTGGGCAACAGCGTGATTCCCCGTGAGGATTTCAAGAAATGGTCACGGTGGTATCAGGAGGATGGCAGAACGCAAGTTTTCAGGCTGTTCAAAGGCGAGACGAATGTGCGCAACACCCGCGCGAACGCGGCGCGTATTGAAGCCTTCAGTAATGTGAGCTGGAAGCGCGGTGCCTGGCACGAGTGGAGTGGCACCTACACCATCATCAAGCCGCATGGCGCGGCGATTTTTCAAGCGAAGAATAATATCCACGACTGGTCGGTCCAAATCAACATGAACGCCACGGGAGACGTCATCCTCAATCATCGCCGGGCGGAGGACAAGGTGATCGCGACGGACATGGTGGGAAAACCCTTCCACATCCGGGTGCGGGACAACGGGCAGGACTACGAGGTTTACCTGGAGGGACAGAAGGTCGGCGAGGGGTCCTACGCGCGACCGGAGGGCACCACGGGTTTTCGTTGGGGCATGTATGTGGGGCATAGCGAGGTGGATCATGACGCCATGATCTTTGTCTCGGGAGCCACAGTGGATGCAGAGACGGCAAGTGACGCTTGGAATCCGCCGTCACCAGCAAGTGCGAAAATCGAAGAAGTCAACAAACGCTGACCCAGTGATTATCCAGAACATTTACCACGCAAGCGGGCGACGTGCATTACACGGCCGAAGGCTAAGAAAAACCCGCCGTCCAGGTTGCTGCGTCGATTGAACAAGCCCTAACCAAAACGACCGAACCATGAAATATGCATCAGTCACCACGGCTGTTCTCGGCCTGATCGTCTGCGCTTCGGGACTATTTGCCCGCGCCGCCGATTCCGCGCCGGCCCAACCCAACATCATCCTCGTGATGCCCGACGACGTGGGCTACGGCGACTATGCTTCGCTTGGCAATCCCATCACGCGCACACCGAACGTGGATGCGTTCAAGAAGCACAGTCTGTTGTTCACCCAGTTTCATGTCGGTCCAACCTGCTCGCCGACGAGGTCGGCGCTGATGAGCGGCCGGCACGAGTTCAAGAACGGCGTCACGCACACCATCCTCGAGCGCGAGCGGATGAGCCTGAAAACCTTCACCTTGCCGCAGATGCTCAAGTCCGCCGGCTACACTACCGGCATCTTCGGCAAGTGGCATCTCGGCGATGAGGAAGCATATCGTCCGGAAAACCGCGGATTCGACGAGGTGTTCATCCACGGCTGCGGCGGCATTGGGCAGACGTTTTCCGGCTCTGCCGGCGACGCGCCGGGCAACACGAACATTGATCCGGCGCTCTGGCACAACGGGAAGTTTGAGAAGACCAAGGGCTATTGCACCGACTTGTTTTTCGCGCAGGCGCTCACGTGGATGGATGCGAAGCGCGAGTCGAAGCAACCTTTCTTCGCTTACATTCCGCTCAATGCCGCACACGCCCCGCATGTTTTGCCGCAGGAATACTTTCAGCAGTATCTCGGCAAACCCGGCGTCGGCGGGGAGGTTGCGAAGTTCTTCGGCATGATCGAGAACATCGACATCAACTTCGGCAAGCTGCTCGCGAAGCTTAAGGAGTGGGGCATCGAGCCCAACACTCTGGTCATCTACCTTGCCAGCGACAATGGCGGCACTGCGGGCGTGGAGATCTTCAATGCCGGTATGCGGGGCCGGAAGGGGAGCGCTTTTCAAGGCGGCACGCGCGTGCCGTGCTTCTTCCGCTGGCCCGCCGGGGGCATCCCCGAGGGCCTGGAGTGCGACGCGTTGACTTCGGCCATCGACATTTTTCCAACGCTCGCCGCGATCACAGGCGCGAAGCTTTCGGATCAGTTGCAGAATCAAGTCGCGGGCCGCAGCCTGCTGCCGCTGCTCAAGGACCCCAAGGCCGAATGGTCCGACCGCACCCTCGTGCATCATGTCGGCCGCTGGGAGGAAGGCATGGCGGCGGCATCCAAGTATGCCAACTGCGCGATCCAGAACTCCCGCTTCACCCTGGTCAACAACAACCAATTATATGACCTCAAGACCGACCCTGGTGAAACGAGGAATGTCATCTTGGAGCATCCCGAGGTGGTCGCACAACTCCGATCCGCCTACCACCAATGGTGGAACGAAGTGCAGCCGCTGCTGGTGAACGAAACCGTCGTCGGTCCGAAGATGAATCCGATGAAGGAACTTTATTGGAAGCAGTTCGGCGGCGGCCCAGATGAGAAACTGCTCCAACAGATGGACCCTGCGAGGAGCGCCGGGGGGCCGGAAGCCCGATCGCCCGGGGCTAAGAAGGCGGGTGTAAAAAAACCATCCCAATGAAATACTTGCTCGCACTTGGATGAAAGCCATTTTAATTCTACTCGCCATCCCGCTCTTGTCCGCCATGTCTGCCGATGCATTGGACGCACCAAAGCCGGGTGGCGCCATTTTGCGGGAGGAAGCGTTCCGGCACTACGTCGAGGATTTCAACAAATACGACGCCGAGCTTTATCGAGGCCATGTCCCGAACAGCGAGGCGTGGGAATTTCTAAAGGACAACATCCCGTTGTTTGAGGGTCCGGACGAAGACATCCAGAGAACCTATTATTTCCGCTGGTGGACATTCCGCAAGCATCTCAAGCAGACGCCCGCCGGCTTCATCGTGGACGAGTTTCTTCCGAACGTCAGTTGGGCCGGGAAATTCAATTCGATCAATGGCGCGGCAGGACACCATTTCTACGAGGGCCGCTGGCTGCAGCAACCGGAATTTCTCGATGATTACGCCCGATTCTGGTTCCGCGGCGGCGGTGACGCCAGACGGTACAGCTTTTGGGCTGCGGACTCGATCTGGGCGCGTTACCTCGTCACCGGGGATCGGAAACTGCCGCTCGATTTGCTGCCGGATCTGATCCGCAACCATGAGGCGTGGGAGAAAGTGAAACGCGATGCCAATGGCCTCTTTTGGCAGATTGATGATCGCGACGGCATGGAGGTTTCGATCGGAGGCAGCGGCTATCGGGCGACGATCAACAGCTATCAATTTGGCGACGCGCTGGCGATCGCCCACATCGCGGAACTCGCGGGCAAGCCGGACGTCGCGGCGGTGTATCGCGACAAGGCCGCAGCCGTCAAAAAACTCGTGCAGGACTATTTGTGGGACACGGACGCGGAGTTTTTCAAAGTCCGGCCGCGCGGTGAAAACAGCAAGTTGGCGGATGTTCGCGAGCAACACGGCTTCACGCCATGGTATTTCCAGATGCCCGACCCGCAATTTGCCGTCGCCTGGAAACAGCTCATGGATCCGCAGGGTTTTTTCGCGCCCTTTGGTCCGACCACGACCGAGCGACGGCATCCAAAATATCAGATCTCCTACCAGGGCCATGAATGCCAATGGAACGGACCAAGCTGGCCGTATGCGACGGCGGTGACTCTCACTGGTCTGGCCAATCTGCTGAACGGTCCGCCGCAGTCAGTGATCAGCGCGAAAGACTATTTTACAATGCTCAAGATCTACAGTAATTCGCAGCAGCTCAAACTGGCCGATGGCCGGGTCGTGCCGTGGATTGATGAAAACCTGAATCCGGACACTGGCGATTGGATTTCCCGGACCCGTTTGAAAACTTGGAAAGACGGCACTTGGGATGCCGGCAAGGGCGGCGAGGAACGCGGCAAGGACTACAACCACTCGACCTACTGTGACCTCGTCATCAGCGGTTTGATCGGTCTGCGCCCGCGTGCGGATGCGACGGTCGAAATCAATCCGCTCATCCCCGCCGAGTGGGATTGGTTCTGCCTGGACCGGATTCTTTATCACGGGCGTTGGCTGACGGTTTTCTGGGACAGGACGGGCAAACACTACGGCAAGGGCCAAGGGCTGCGCGTCCTCGCCGATGGAAAGGAAATCGCCAAGTCAGCCAAGATTGGCCGCGTGACCGGCCGATGGTAAGGCAATCTCCCAAATCATGTCGTAGTATCCCGGCGCCTTTAGAAGAAAGCGCAAAATGAAAGCCAAGAACGAATGAGACACGTTGCAATCCTCACCGCCCTCCTGCTGGCTCCCCTGGCCACACTCAACGCTGCCGACAAACCGGTTGGCAAGCCAAACATCCTCTATTTCCTTGCCGACGACATGGGCTACGCCGATGCCGGCTTCAATGGCGGCAAGGACATCAAGACGCCGAACCTCGACCAAATCGCCCGTGATGGTGCCATTCTAAAGGCGTTTTACGTTCAACCGGTATGTTCGCCCACCCGCTCGGCCCTGATGACGGGGCGTTACCCTTCGCGCACCGGGGTCTATTCTGTCGTGCGCCCTCACGCTCCTTGGGGACTGAAACTTGAGGAACAAACGCTGGCACAGGTGCTGCGCTCCGCCAGTTACGAAACCGCCATTTGCGGGAAATGGCATCTCGGCGAGTTCGAACCCGCGTATCGGCCGACGCAGCGTGGGTTCGACCATCAATACGGGCTTTGGTTCGGAGCGATTGATTATTTCACCCACTGCCGGGAGGGCGTCCTCGACTGGCATCGCAACGACCAACCCTGCAAGGACGAAGGCTACGCCACCCACCTCATTGCCAAAGAAGCCTGCCGGATTATCCGCGACAAGAATCCAGACAAACCGCTCTTTCTCTATCTGCCGTTCAATGCGGTGCATGCCCCCCACCAGGTGCCCGAAAAGTATTGCGCGCCCTACCCGAATCTCAAGGGCGTCCGCCGCACCTATGCGGGCATGTTGTCCGCGATGGACGAAGCCATTGGCCAGGTCCTGGCGGCCTTGGATGAAAAGAAAATCCGGCACAACACGCTCATCATCTTTTCCAGCGACAACGGCGGCCCGTCACCCGGCAAAGTCACTTCCAACGGCCCGCTGCGCGCCGGCAAAGGCACCATTTACGAAGGCGGCATCCGCGTCTGCGCCTGCGTCAACTGGCCCGGCCACATCCCCGCCGGAAAAACCATTGACGAACCGCTCCACGCCGTGGACTGGTATCCGACGCTCGCGAAACTGGCAGGCGCAACTCCGCAGCAAACACTCCCGCTCGACGGCTTCGACATTTGGCCGGTGCTCACCGCAGGCGCGAAGACACCCCATGACGCCCTGATCCTCTGCGGCACGCAACGCGGACAGGCCGCGATCCGGATGGGCGATTGGAAACTGCTCGTCGGCGCGGGTGGAAACGCAAAGGGAACGAAAGCCAAGGAGTCGGATCAATTATACAATCTCGCCGAAGACATCGGTGAAACCCGGAACCTCGCCGCGGACAAACCTGATAAGCTCAAAGAACTTCGCACCAAATACGATGAAATGATGAAAACCGCAGTCCCGTCTGGCGAGGTTTCTGGTGGACTGAAGGAGTAACCTGATGGACTCATCCCGCAAACATTCATGATCCGCCTCCCATCCGCCCTCCTCCTGAGCTTGCTCGCCGCTTCGGCCTCTGTGCTGGCGACCGAACCGCGCGCGACCCGTCCCAACGTCGTCATCCTCCTAACCGACGACCAAGGCACGCTCGATGCGAACTGCTACGGCTCCAAGGATCTCGTCACGCCAAACATGGACAAGCTGGCCGCCACCGGCATCCGCTTCACCCAGGCCTACGCCCACACCGTGTGCTGCCCGGCGCGGGCGGCGCTGTTCACCGGACGCCATCCGCAGCGCGGCAGCGTGCGGAATTGGACGCAGGGAGACCGGCACGGCTCGGACCGCCAGAATCTCCAGATGGCGGCTGATGAAGTCACCCTAGCCGAAGTGCTGAAATCCGCCGGCTACCGCACCGCGCTCTTCGGCAAGTGGCATCTCGGCGCGAAGGTCGGCCACGGCCCGCTGGATCAGGGATTCGAGACCTACTTCGGTCACCTCGGCGGCTTCATTGACAACTACCGGCACTACTTCCTCCACGGGCGAGGTTATCACGACCTCTACGACGGCAATGAGGAGATTTTCCGACGCGAGGAATTTTACCCGGACATGATGACCGAACGCGCGGTCAACTTCATCGAAACGAACAAGGCCGCACCGTTCTTCATGACGGTCGCTTTCAACCTGCCTCACTATCCCGAGCAACCGACCGCCAAGTTTAAGGATGCCTACCCGGACATGCCGATGCCGCGCCAGGCATATGCGCGCGTGATTTCGTCCGTGGATGCCCTCATCGGTCGCGTGCTCAACAAACTCGAGGAAACCGGCCTGCTCGAAAACACCATCGTCATCCTGATGAGCGACAACGGGCACTCGACGGAGGACAACGCGGGTATCGCCGTCGAGAATCACGCCAGCGGTTATCCGCGCGGTTATTACTACCTCGCCCACGGCGGCGGAGGCAACACCGGGAAATGGATTGGTCACAAGGGCACCTTCCTCGAAGGCGGCATCCGGGTGCCGGCGATCATCAGCTATCCGGCGAAACTACCCCAAGGCCAGACCCGCGATCAGATCGTGACGATCATGGATTGGTTTCCGACCGTGCTGGAACTCTGCGGCATCAAACCGCAAGCCGGCGCACCGAAACTTGACGGCCATAGCATGATCAGCGTCATTGCTAATCCCAAGGCCGCCAGCGCCTATCAGGTCCTGAACTTCGCCTGGGCCAGTAACTGGGCCATTCGCAAGGGCGACTGGAAGTTGATCAGCCAATTGAACAAGAAGACCAAGACGATGGAACTTACCCTGCACAACCTCGCCGAACCCATGCCCGAGGTGAAGGACCACGCCAAAGAGCAGCCAAAGATGGTCAAGGAACTCACCGCCTTGCATGAGGCGTGGGAAAAGGAAGTGGGGGCGAAGTGAATGAGACGTTGTTGACGCGCGAATGAAAGGGAAACCTGCCATGAAACCAAACACACACTTCGGGTCATGAGAATTCGATGGTTGCCATTTTGCTTGATGCATGGATTCGTGTTTGCCGCCGTTGCGGCGGCTGATGACAAGACCCCGGCCGCTGACGCCACAAGTGGTTTCGTATGGCAATCTGCTGTTCCCCAAGACTGCCCGTTCGAGCGCTCGCCGACGCTGACCGGCATCTACTTCACCGGCCGTCATGCCGAATACACGGAGGCCGACACGTGGTATCCATCGTGGGGCGCCGATGACCGCCTGTATTCCCCATTCACCGACGGAACCGTCAACGGCGTCAAAGCCAGGTCCAGCGGCGGCAAGGCCGTGGTGGGACACGCCATCATCGAAGGCAGCGATCCGCTCAATTTGAAAGTCATCGAGCCGGCCACCATTCCCGCCGACTCGGCGCCCTACGGCGGACGTTACCCCTGCGGCAGCTTGCATTACCGGGGCGTCTGGTATGTTGGCACCTACGGACTGGCCAGCGCGCCATACGGCCTCAATTGGCCAATCATGGGACCTTGCGCTGGCTTCCACATCTCGACCAACAACGGAAAGGCGTGGACGCTGTCGCCGCGATCCTGCGCGCCCGGCCAGGCGCTGTTTCCGGAACCGGAAAAGTTCAAAGGGCCCGTCAAGTTCGGCTCACCGCATTTCGTGGATTTTGGCCGGAACCTGGAACCCTCGCCGGATGGCAAGGCCTATCTGGTGGCGCACGGCTCGCTCGAACCGGATGAACACGATCGCAAGGCAAACTTGAGTTGGATCACGGGCGACCAGATCTATCTCTGCCGCGTCACGCCTTCGCCGGAAACGATCAACGACGCGAACCAATACGAGTTTTTCGCCGGCGGCAACCAGTGGAGCCGACGCCTCGCCGAGGCGACACCGATTGCGGAGTGGAACAACAACATGGGCTGCGTGACGATGACCTACAACGCGCCGCTGAAGCGATACCTGGTCTGCGTGACGGACGGCGGCAACACGGTGGGCAAATACAACACCTACATTCTTGAATCCGCCCGCATCACCGGCCCGTGGAAGCTGGTTGCCTACCTGAAGGACTTCGGCAAGGAGGCGTATTTCGTCAACGTCCCGTCGAAATTCATAAGCGCTAACGGGCGCACGCTCTGGCTTTGCTATTCGGCCAATTTCGCGCATCAGAACAAACCCGAGTGGATTGACCCGCCCGGCAGCCGCTACGCAATGTGCCTGCAAGAAATCAAACTGCTGGGGCCGAGCGGAAGCAAGCCAACCGCGAACAAGGAGCTGGACGCGACACGATCAAACACGCGCCTTGGTCCATCCGAAAGAACCAACAGTCTGAGTCTGCCGCTCCCGCCTCGTTGAACCCCAGTCCAACCATGAAAACATTTACCCTCTGCCTCCTGACTCTCTTTTCCGTCTTGCTGCTGGCGCCGCCGACCACACTCCGCGCCGCCGATGTGCCAGCGAAGAAGCCTAACATCGTCTTCATCTACAGCGACGACCAGCCACTGCGGGCGATGGGCAGCGTGGATCCTTTCTTCAGCACGCCAAACATCGACCGCTTGGCGAAAGAAAGCGTGGTCTTCGACAATGCCTTCGTCACCACCGCCATTTGCGCGGTGAGCCGGGCCAGCTTCTTCACCGGCCAGCACAGCCTGCGCCATGGCATCGCCAGTTTCGAAAAGCCTCTCTCGTCCGCGCAAATAAAACAGACCTACTCGGGGTTGTTGCGTCAGGCCGGTTACCGCACGGCGTTTCTGGGCAAGTATGCCATTGGCACGCCCGAGACTGCTCCGCGCCAACTGTGCCTACCGAAAGATCAATTCGACCTGTGGTATGGTTTTCCGCAGGCCCTCAGCTACTCGCAGATAGTGGATGGCAAGAAGCGCTATGTGACCAGCGTGATGGAGGAGAAGGCCATTTCATTCCTGCGCGAGAACCCTCCTGACCAGCCGTTCCTTTTGATTCTCGCATTGCCCGAGCCTCACGGGCAATCCGGCCCTTGGAATTACCGTGATCCGGATTTCCAACTGGCACCGCCGCCCGGCCCGCCGCGCCGGCCGAAAACGATGAACCAATCCGCACTAGATCGTTTGCCTCCGGCCATCCGCCAGAGCCGCAACGACACCGGGTTCAAGGCCTACGAAGCCGGTTACGAAAAATACATGGCCACGGTGCGCGACTACACCGCGCGCACCGACCTCGCCGTGGGCCGCGTGCTCCAAGCCTTGAAGGATTTGAAACTGGAAACAAATACAGTGGTCATCTTCACCTCCGATAACGGCAGCATGTGGGGTGCGCATGGACTCAGCGGAAAATGGAATATGTATGAGGAAAGCATACGGGTGCCACTGATGATCCGCGATCCCCGGCTGTCGGCCTCCGCCCGCGGCCAGCGCAGCCAGATGGCGCTCAATATTGACATCGCCCCAACCATCGTGGCGCTGGCCGGGCTGTCCGTTCCCAGCGCGATGCAAGGCATCAACCTGCTTCCCATCCTCAGCGATCCAAAGCTCCCCACACGCGCCGACTGGTATTACGAACACGACGTTGGCACCAAGAGCCAAGGCAAGCCGTTGCCGCGCTGCGAGGGCGTGCGAACCGAACGCTGGAAATACATCCGCTACAAGGACACGAAGCCGTTACAGGAGGAACTCTTCGATCTGCATAACGATCCACTCGAAGACCACAATCTCGCAAAGGAGAAAACGCACGCGGCGACTTTGGCCAAGATGAGTGCTCGTTGCGATGAACTGCGGAAAGCATTACGATAAACACAGCCTTATGAAACAAATCCACCATCTCTTCAGCATCATCTTCATCGCATCCGGGGCCGTCCTCGGGGCACAGGAGTCCTTGCAGAAATCAAAGACTTCCGAAGCCGCAGCCGCGGCGGCCAGTGAGGTGCTGGATTTGAGAGTGGAGTTGGAAAAGAGTCCCGTGGGACTCGATACGGCCCGA
>JALOTT010000115.1 GCA_025457745.1 Verrucomicrobiota bacterium | reverse complement strand
GCACTACACCAATCGCCGCCTACGCGCTGCTTCAACCGAAATCCCTCGAAAATCCACCACTTTACCCCTCCGCTTCGCTCAAAACTGTTCAAGAAAGGCCTGACTTCCTGAAAATTTTGAAATAATGGGACTCGTGTAACTCGTCCCTCCGATGCTCGGCTTCAGGTGTAACACCGGACTTCGTAAACCCGCGCCGTGTCCGCGCCGTTCGTGGCGGTGATGCGCAAACGCAGAGTCTTCGCTTCCACGGGTCCGAACGTGTGACGGTTCAACCGTTGATGATTGCCGGCCACCTTCGCAAGCGAGCGGGTTTGTCCCGCCGCGTCCGTGCAAAGAAGTTCGTAGTCGCGCACGGTTTCCGGCTGCGGGCCGCGAACGATCTTCTTGTTGAGATTGTCCTGCGCCGTCAGCGTCAGCACCCGTTGAAAGCCGGTGTCGAAAGTGATTTGAACGTGGCTGATTTTCTGCGGCCTCGGCCAGGCCAGTTCCAGCCACGCGCCTTCCGGAGTCATTTTTCCAGCCCATAAATTCTCCGTCTGGTTTGGCAGGTCGCGCACGTAGCCGCTGATGACGTGGTCGGCGTCGGCGCCTTTGAGTTCGTCCGACGCGGACGCCTCGGCGGTGCGGGCGAGGTCTTTCGGATCGGCATTGCGGCTGCGCAAGAGGGTCTGGTCGTCGCGCAGAAGCGTTTGCTGCAATTCGGCGAGGCACGCCTTGTCCTGATACAGTTTCCGGGGTGTCAGACCGAGCTGTGCGCAGAACGCGGCGGCCGTCCCGGCGGCCTGACCGATTGCCGCGCATGTGGCCATGACGCGCGCCGAAGTAAACGCCACGTGGGTGGCGCTGATGTTGCGCCCGGCCATCATCAGGTTGCGGATGTTCCGGCTGTAGAGCGAGCGGAGCGGAATGTTGTAAGGCTCGGTCATGCGGATTTGCGTGCAGGGCTTCAGTTCCCATTTGTCAAAACCGCTCGGCGGATGGTCATCCATCGGCCAGCCGCCAATGCTTACGGCGTCGTCGAACTTCGCGCTTTCGCCTTCGAGGTCGCGTTGGGTGAGGATGTGGTCGCCGACGATGCGTCGCGAACTGCGTTTGCCCGGAATCATGCCCACCCAGTCCATGCCCCAATTGGCGCTGGTCGGTTTGTCGCCGGAATTCTTGATGTAGTCCCACACGCCCATGACGATGGACAGCAACTCGAAGCGGATGCGTTCGTTGTCGCGGATGGTGTCAATCTGCCCGCCCCATTCGATCCACCAGTAGCCGTATGCCCACGAATTCACGCCTCGAAATGCCAGTTGCGCCTTCGTGACTTTGCGCGCCCACCTCGGCGGAGTGAAGGGCACGGGTTTCCCGAAATCGCGCGCGGTGAACAAAATGCTCGAGCCGAGGGTTTGGTTGTCGGCCTGGTCGAGCGCGAGGGATTCGTTGAACTCGCTTTTCGCCTCGCGACCGCCCCGCATTTCCGCGCCCGCTTCCAGCGCGAGCCGGCAATCTCCGGTGCAATCGAGGAAAAGTTTAGACTGGATGCGGTAGAGGTGCTCGGTCTTGTCGCACCGCACCATGACGCGTTGAATCAATCCGCCCTTCGTATCCGTGGCAAACAAGACCGTGTCGAGCAGGAGAGTGATATTCGGCTCGCTCTTGACCTTGTCGTAAAGCAGCAAGTCCCAATACTCGAAACTGCGATGCGGATTGTTCACCGCGTCGTCCAACCGGAATTCCTCGATCAAACCGCTCTCGCGCCAACCGGGCCGCCCCCCGCTGCAATCCGCGCCCACGACGTGCATTTTGACCTCGCTGGAGGAATTGCCGCCCAACCGCGAGCGATCCTGCGCGAGAATCACCTTCGCCCCGTGGCGCGCCGCGGCGACCGCCGCGCACACGCCGGCCAACCCACCGCCCGCCACGAACACGTCGCAGGTCAAATCCACCAACGTCATGTGCGGTTCACCCGCAAAGCGCGACGCGGACGGTGACGTGGGAGCGATGTTGTCGAACGCCTTGGAAATTTCCTCGCGCGTGGATGGCGCGGCGTGGGCTTCAGCCAGGCCATCGGCGCGCACGAACACGGAATACGCGGTGGCGAGTCCGGCGGAGGCGAGAAAAGATCGTCGATTCATGGTTTTTGAAGATTGCGACGCCAAATTGGATGGGCGCACGGGATTTGTCGAGCAGGATGGCCGGTGGGCTTCCCAGATCAAGAGCCAGGCGACTATCACTATCCAGTGGCGCAAGCACCAGCCGGCTGACTTTGTTCAGATGACAAACCTGGCGAATCTGCGGTTGCTCAGTTTGTGCAAACCTGCTTGTCAAGGGTTTCGCGGACGAACTGCGCCAGTTTTCCGATGGAATAGGGTTTGGGCAGAAAGTTGCGACCTTCCACCAACGAAACATCCTTGCCCGCCATGCCGGGACTGTAGCCGCTGGTGTAAATGACTTTCAGGCGCGGATTCCGGGCCAGGAGCCGTTCGGCCAGTTCGCCACCCATGACGCCATCCGGCATGACCATGTCGGTCACAAGCAGGTCAACCGGGTGGTTGCTCCCTTCCCACACTTCGAGCGCGTGGCGTCCGGAACAGGCGGTGAGAACCTTGTAACCCTGCACCCTGAGAATCTCGGCGACAATTTCGCGCAAGGCTTCTTCATCCTCAGCCACCAGAACCGTTTCGCGTCCCCGGCGCAACGTAACGTCGCAGATCGTCTCCTGCTTTTGCGCCGGCTGGTCACTCGCGGGAAAATAGAGCCGGAACGTCGTGCCGTGGTCGGGCTGGCTTTCCACCTCCAACCAACCTTGGTGCTGGCGGACGATGCCGAAAACGGTGGCCAGACCCAGCCCGGTGCCTTTGCCGACGGCTTTGGTCGTGAAGAAAGGCTCGAAGATGCGACCAAGAATCTGGGTGTCCATGCCGCAGCCGGAATCGTTGAAGGTCAGGCAGACGAACTTGCCGTGGCGATCTTCGGGGTCCATGGGCGTGGCCTTCCGATCCACGGGGACCAGCGCCGTGGTGATGGCAACCCGACCGCCGTTGGGCATGGCGTCGCGGGCATTGACCGACAAGTTCATCACCACCTGCTCGATCATGCTGCTGTCGGCGTGAATGGCCGGCAGTTCCGGGCCAGGGCGGAAATCCAGTTGGATGTGCTCGCCCACGAGCTGTTCGATCATCGCCAGACAGTTGGCGAGGCTCTCGTTGAGATCAATATTGCGAAACTGCATCACCTGCTTGCGGCTGAACATGAGCAACTGCCGGATGAGCGTGGCGGCGCGGGCGGTGGCCTTGAGGATTTGCTCGGTGGATCTCGCGCAGGGGTTTTGCTCGCCGAGGACGTTTTTCGTCATCCCGGCATGTCCCTGGATGACGGTCAGGATGTTGTTGAAGTCGTGAGCCACGCCGGCGGCCAACTGGCCGACGCCCTCCATCTTTTGTGCCTGGCGCAATTGCCGTTCCAGCAGCAGCCGCGCGGAAATGTCCTGCGCCAGCAGCAGCGCGTGCGGCTGTCCCGCCAGCGTCACGGGCACGAGGGAAACCAACACATCCCGCAGCGCGCCCGACAGATTGCGAACCTTCGTCGCCTCGTCCCGCACTTCCTCGTTCCGGGCCAGACGTTCAAACCACTGATCCACCAATGCGGGCTCTTCCCAGATGAACGAATCGCTGGAGGTGCGGCCAATCAACTCCTCGCGGCTGCATCCGGTCAGCGTGACGAGGTGTTCATTCACATCCACGAAGCGCCGCTCGGGCAGGGTTTGGATGGCGCTGGGAATTGGACTGGCGTGAAAAGCCTTGGAAAAGCGCTCCTCGGTTGCGGTCAGCGACTCGTTGGCCTGCGCCAGTTCCGCCGTCCGCCGCTGCACCATGGCTTCGAGTTCGGCCTGCTTCAGCCCCGCCTGGAGGTTGAGCAGCCACTTCTTGGTCAGGGCGTGGGTCAGTTGCTGGACTTCCACGTTGTCGAACGGCTTCTTGAGCACGAGCAGGTTGTCGGGCTGGCCGACTTTGGCCCGCAGTTGCTCCCACGAGTAATCCGAGTAGGCGGTGCAAACGACGATCTGGAGTTCGGGATATACTTCCCAGATGCGGGCAATGGTTTCCACGCCATCCCAACCGGGTGGCATGCGCACGTCCACGAAGGCCATGGCGTACGGCCGGCTCTCCGCGAGTGCCCGCTTCACCATCTCCAGACCTTCCTGGCCCTGATAGGCAAAATCCAACTGGAAACTCGTCGTCCGGGCGGCGGGTTGCGCCTCGTCGAACAGCGCCGCTTCCATTTTTCTTAGCGTCGTGTCGCTGGCGTTGTCCGGGCAGAGGATTTTCCGGAAGTCGGCATGGATGGTCGGGTTGTCGTCAATGACCAGGACGCGATGGTTTGGTTTCAGGTCAGTGGGATTCATGAAGTCTCTTGCTTGACCGTGATTTCTGCTCTCCGAGGACTTCGGGCCGCTGGCAATTCCAACGTGAAAGTGGCGCCCTGGCCGGGGCCGTCGCTGTGGGCCGTGAGGCAGCCACCCATTTCTTTCGCGGCGTTGGCGCCACTGTGAAGGCCGAAGCCGTGTCCGTCCTTTTTGGTCGTAAAACCGTGGTTGAAAATCCTGATCAGGCTATCCGGGGCTATCCCGATCCCATTGTCGGAGACGGTTACCTTTACCCGGCCGGCCGGTGTCTGACCCACCTGGATAACCAGTCGTTTGTCGCTGGTGTTTTGTGCGTCCATGGCATACTTCGCGTTGCGAAGGAGGTTGATGAGAATCTGCAACACCTTGTGCCGGTCCACGCACACCTGCGGCGTCTTTTCATCAAATTCCCGGACTACCTGGATGCGATGTCGCTCGAATGCCGCTGAGTTCATCCGCAATGCATCTTCCACCAGCCCCGGGGCCGGCAGATTTTCATAGGCGCCGGACACCTTCGCATAGGTCTGCTGCATCGCCACAATCTCCTTGATGTGCTCGATGTGCTGGCCCACGGAGGTCATTTCCGCGATCAATCCAGTCTGCTCGCCGGCCAACTGGTCGCCCAGGGTGGCGAGGTAGTCGGGCAACAGCTTGCCTTTCGGATCGGTCGTGAGGAAATCAACGAGGCGGCCGTTTTGCTCGCGGAGCATGGTGGTGGCGCGGCACAGGTTGGCGACCTTGGATTGTTTCAAGCGGTCGCTGACCAGGGTGGCGGACACACTCACGCTGTTCAGCACGTTGCCGACGTTGTGGAGAACACCCGTGGCCACTTCCGCCATGCCCGCCTGCCGGGAGGTGGTCAACAACTCCTTGTGGAGCGCCTCAAGGGCGGCTTCGGACCGCTTGTGCGCGGTGACATCGCGGCTGATGCCGAACGTGCCGATAATCCCGCCCTCCGCGTCACGCAGGAGCATTTTGCTGGTCGAAGCCCAGGTTTCGTGGCCGTCAGGCCAGGTTTCCTTTTCCAGGAGGTTAATGACTGGATTCCCGGTGCGAATGATGCGTTGCTCGTCCTCAAAAGCCTGCCGGGCATGCTCCTGGGCGAAAAAGTCGAAGTCTGTCTTCCCAAGGACTTGATCATTGGATTCAACGTGGAATAGATTTAACATCGAGCGACTGCATCGGATGAAGCGGGACTGCGCATCTTTGAAGTAGATGCAATCCGGGCAATTCTCCAGAAGCGCCTGAAGCAGACTGCGTTCATAAGCCACTTCCCTTTTCGCCTTTTCGCCTTCGGTGACATCCCAGAAGAGGATTTGCACGCCGACCGGGCGATTCTCCGCGTCGCAGAGTCGAGTTTTGATCACCTGGACAAATATTTTTCCACCCGCCGGCTTCTGATGTTCTTCCACGGTCTCGAATGTTTTTCCACTCGCGATGACCTGTGCGTCATCACTGCGATACTTGGCGGCCAGTTCGGGCGGGAAGAGGTCGTCGTCGGTCTTCCCGATGAGCTGGTCCATGGATTTGCCCAAGGTGCGACAAGCGACCCCGTTGGCGAAGGTAACGCGGCCGGCCAGGTCTTTTCGGATAATATTCTGAGGCAGGCTCTCGATCAGGGATCGCAGGAACTGCTCGGAAGTCTGCAAGGCTTGGTCGGCTGCTTTGGGTTGGGCGATTTCCGGTTCGGGCGTCTGATTGACCTGGCGGTGAGCCAGTCGCCACCTTGGCTGCGGGGAAGTGCTGAGGCTTTGCGTTTTCATGAGGTTTGTGGGGTCGAAGTCAGAAAACAATCAAACTCTTTACCGTATCCCGTTCCCCGACCGATGCTGTCGCAGGAAGAGAAACCGCAACCACAGTTGCCAGTGCAGGCCCGCCCCACATAGACAAACCCTCACTGCGGATTTGGCCCGCCGGTAAGCCGTTATCGTTACTGTATTCATAGCCACATCAGGTGCTTAAAAACAACGTCGCCACAATCGACAACGTCACAAATGAGCCCGGTTAGGCTTGCGCAGTTGCAATGTCAGTGCCATGAAACGGGAATCAGCCATTGTAAATTCGAAGGGGCCAGAAATCACCTGTCATCAAGCTGCCCGGCTCACGAATGGGAAGACTGGTGGAAACCCTTTATTTGCAGGCTAAACTGCGAAGCATCCCCAAGTTCAATCTACACGGAGCGAGCAGCTTAAACATCGCAGCGGAGGACAAAAATTTTTAGTTGTGTGAATAAGCGGGTTTCAAGAGCCTAATCAAATCCCGCATTCCCAATTCCAATAATCCCCCCAAAAATGTCCCGATGCTGGTCACCGCCCCTTCGATTTGTTCGCGGTCGCGAGTCCGCCTTTTGACCCTTTGCCGAACGTCGAAATAAATCAAAAGAACAGGATGTTCGCTTCGAACAGGCTTCATCCAATTCAGTTCGCTGTCGGGGGAAACGGCGACAGTCATCAGAAATCCGGGCTGCCGTCAGCCCGGATTAGCGAGAAGGAAGGCAAGTGGCGGCGGCACGTTGCGTCCGCCTTCTCAATCCATGAGATCGGGATATTCCTTCAGCCCGGACTTCAACCAAGCGCGGAGCCTGGCGCGTTCCGGCAGAACGCGCAGCACCCAATCGTCACGGTGATTGGGAAAGCTCAACGCCTGAAGCGTGAATGGAGCTTTCAGGCCCGTTTGGTCGAGATAGGATTTGATGTCTTCAACCGAATTCTCCTGGCTGATGAATTGTGGCCGGCCTCGCAACCGTTTGAGCCGGGCCAGAGCCGACGCACAGTCCGCATCGGCGTAGGGCCAGTTCGTTCTCACGCCGTCGTAGTGGCTGTGCAAGATGAACGCGCGCCAGAGCGAAGCGATTTCGTCATCGCGCAGGCCGATGTAATTGCCCGCAATCGCGCCACGGGAAAAACCCGCGAGGATGACAGCATTCGTGTCGCCGCCGTAGCGTTGGCAGACCTCGCGCACGGTGCGCTGGCAGTAAGCGACGGTTTCCTGCGTGTCACCCCACCAACGTCGCGTGTTGCTTTTCGCGCCGTCTTTCACGGCCACAAACGGCAGGCAAACCCAGACGAAATTCTTCCCGGCGGAAATTCCATAGCCAAGGTTGCAGCCCTCCACGGTGCCGTTGCAGAAATCGCCGAGACGGTTTGTGAACGGACCGTTGCCGGGGAATTCAACGATGACCGGGTGGAGTTTGCCCGGCTGCCAATTGGTAGGCAGATAGAGTGCGTGATAAACGGCGGTGGATTCGTAACCGGTGGTGACAGCGTGAACGCGCTTGCCCGGTGCGGGTTTGCCGGAGGTCATGGGCGGTGTGCGCAGATCTTGAGGGACAGCGCGCATGTCCGCCCCGAAAGTGGCAACGCTGCCGAGGAGGCAAAACGCAACGAATGCAGAAAAGAAGCCGGTGGTAGGTCCGCGTCACTCCTTGCGCGCCGTCCTCTGGCTTTGCTCCAACCCGCGGCGCGCACGGAGTGACGCGCCCTACCCTGCGGACACCTCGCCAAAAGTGTCTTCATTCCATCGTCACAAACGGCGGGATGGGACAATCCAATGTGTCCGCAATGGCGCGGAGCAATTCGGCTTCGCGTTCCTGAACCACGCCGTCGGCGCCCACGATGCGAACGCAGGCTTCGAGGAGATTCTTTTTGATCTGCGGCACGGCCAGCGCGACACGATTGAGCGCGGCGTCAATCTCCGTCAGTCCACATTCTTCGCGCGGCAACAGCGGCGCGCTGAAGTCCAGCGCGCGCAGATACGGCGCACCGGCCTGAAACGCCTTTGTCACTTCCGCAGGGTCAGTGCTGCCCAGGTTGGCCAATGCGGACAACAACACAGCGCAATCAGGCACGAGCGGCTTGAGCGTGTAGAATTGCACGACGGGCGGGCGGGATTTTTCAAACTGCGGTGCGAGATGGCGGCGGATGATTTTTTGCAGGACGAACTCGAACAACTCCACCTGCTCGTCGCTTTCGATGAGCCATTGGAGCGTCTGACTGAATTGCCGAAACTCCTCAGCGCGCAACGACCGCAACGCGGGCAGGGCCAGGTTCACCAGCGGCAACCGCGCGTGCACCGCGATAGGCGCAACTTCCGGGTGCAAGGCGGCGGTTTTTTCCTGGATCGCGGGGCTGGTTTGTTTCGCGAGTTCCTGAAGCTGTTTTTCGCGCATCGCGCCGTCGTCGCTCAGGAGCAAGGCGAAAACGAGCGCTTGGGCGGAGAGCGGGTCGCGCGTGGCGGACTGGACGTTTTCCGGGAACGAATCGCGCAATTGTTCCGCGTAGCGCAGATGCATTGGCGTGGGTTTGCCGAGGTTGGGCATTACAGCTTGCGCACGAACAACGGTCGGCGCGAATCCGGCCGCCTGACCAGTGGGAAACGGAATGACGGGCGGGAATCGGGCAGGCGCTTTCGACGAGGCGCACGGGCGTTGCAACAATTCCCGCACGGCATCGTCGGCGTCGGCGAGGTTCACGCGCGCAAATTTCCCGTCCCACGTCGGGTCAATGGCGCGGATGCGTTCCTCAATTGGCGGGTGCGTGGCGAACATCGAGAACAAAGAGTTGCCCAGGCCGTTCCCAAAAAACATGTGGCAGGCGTCGGCGGCGTGGCCGGATTCGAGCTGCGACCCGACCGCGCCGATTTTTTGCAGCGCGCCGGAAAGTCCGGCGGGATTGCGCGTGAACTGCACGGACGAAGCATCGGCAAGAAACTCGCGCTGACGGCTGACAGCCGCCTGAATCAGCCGCCCAAAAAAAACTCCGAGGGCACCGATGACGATAAGCGCGAGACCCAGCAGGGGCAGCGGATTCTTGCGTCCGCGCGTGCGCAGCAGGATGCGCCCGATGGTGGCCAGGCAGATGATGCCGAAAATGATGCCCATCAGCCGGAGGTTGAGCCGCATGTCGCCGTTGAGGATGTGGCTGAACTCGTGGCCGATGACACCCTGCAACTCGTCGCGCTTGAGCGTTTGCACGCAGCCGCGCGTGACGGCCACGACCGCGTCGTTCGTCGAGAAACCGGCGGCGAAGGCGTTGATGCCGCTCTCCTGATCCATGACATAGACTTTCGGCGCGGGTATGCCGGAGGCGATGGCCATTTCCTCGACGACGTTGAGCAGCTTGCGCTCCTGCGGATCGGCGCTACCCGGATTCACGAGCCGTCCGCCGAGCGATTCAGCCACGGCGCTGCCACCGGCGGACAACGCGGAAATTTGATAGAGGCTGCCGAAAACGATCACGGCCAGTGTTCCCATCGCGGAGTAGAAGAACAGGTCGGAATGCCAAAGCGTGAATTCCACCGGCTGGCCGTACTGATGGTGAGTGGATGCGGCC
>JALOTT010000501.1 GCA_025457745.1 Verrucomicrobiota bacterium | reverse complement strand
AGAACAGCGATGCGCTGGATCTGGAATCCTGCCGGCATGTCCTGGTGCGCGGCTGCATCTTCGATGTCGGCGATGACGGCATCACGCATTCGCCGCGCGACTGGCATCACCCGGACTACGGCATCGGCGACAATTGGAAATACATTGCCTCGTAACCTCTGGACTGAATAATAAGTCGAAAGACACGCCAACCATGAAAACACAACAACTACTAGCTCTCGTTATCGCCACCGCCACGCTGTTCAACGGAAAAAACCTCGACGGCTGGGAGCAGCACAGCGGCGAAGCGAAATACACCGTGGTGGACGGCGTGCTGACCGGCGAATCGGTTTCCGGCTCGGGCAACAGTTTCATGTGCACGAAGCAGACGTTCGCCAACTTTGAGTTGGAACTGGAATACCAATGCGAAGCCCTGCTCAATTCCGGCGTGATGTTCCGCGCCGAGTGCTTCCCCGAAGCCCGCACACTGAACGTCGCCGGCAAGGAAATCAAGGTCGCGGCGGACCGGGTGCATGGCTACCAGTGCGAAATTGACATGGACACGGCGCGCGGCCGGATGTGGACCGGCGGCATCTACGACGAGGCCCGGCGCGGCTGGCTCTTCCCGATGGGTGGCGAGAAAGGCGAGCCCGGCAAGGCGTTTTCCGAACAGGGCCGCAAAATCACCAAGAACGGCGAATGGAACAAACTCCGCATCGTCGCCAACGGCCCTTCCATCAAGACTTGGCTCAACGGCGAATTGCGCGCCAAGAAGGTCGGCCTGAAAGTTTCCTTCCGCAACGTCCGCCTCCGCGAAATCAAAAGCGAAACCAACCAATTGACCGAACCGGAAAAAGCCGCCGGCTGGAAGCTGCTCTGGGACGGCAAAACGACCGATGGCTGGCGCAGCGCCAAGGCGGAGAACTTTCCCGCCAACGGCTGGACCATCAAGGACGGCCTGCTCACTGTGCACGACAACAAAGGCGGGGAATCCACCGGCGGCGGCGACATCATTACCCGCGAGCGCTACTCCAGCTTTGAGCTGGTGGCTGATTTCCGGATTACGCCGGGCGCGAACAGCGGCATCAAGTATTTCGTCCAGCCGGGCCTGTCGCCCATTGACAAAGTCACCGGCAAAAAGACTGCCGTCGGCTCGGCCATCGGCTGCGAGTTCCAAATCCTCGACGACGCGCTCCATCCGGACGCCAAGCTGGGCCGGGACGGCAACCGCACCATCGGCTCGCTCTACGACCTGAAGACCGCCGCCGCCACCAAGCAGCCCAACGCCATCGGCGAGTGGAATACCGCCCGCATCGTTGCGCGCGGCCCGCACGTCGAGCACTGGCTCAACGGCGCGAAGATTCTGGAATACGACCGCAACTCCCCAGAATTTCGCACGCTCGTCGCCGCCAGCAAATACAAGAACATCCCCGACTTCGGCGAATGGCCGGACGGCCACATCCTCCTCCAGGACCACGGCAACCGGGTCTCGTTCCGCAACCTCAAAATTCGCACGCTCAGCAATCCGTAGTTTTTCATCCGCAACCACCAAGCCAAACCAACCATGAAATCAAACCGCCAAGCAAAACAGTTTTCCGCCGCCTTCCGCCGCCGCTCATTCCTCAAAGGAGTGCTCGCCGCCGGAGCTTGTTCGATGATCACGCCGCGACTCATGTTCGCCGCCGGCTCGCCCAGCGAGAAGGTGAACCTCGCCTGCTGCGGCATCGGCAATCGCGGCGGCGATGACGTCGAAAGCATGGTCAAGACCGGGCTTTGCAACATCGTCGCCCTTTGCGACACCGAAATGGGCGAGCCGCGCACCCAGGCTGTCCTCAAGAAATTTCCCAATGTCCCGCGCTTCCAGGATTTCCGGCAGATGTTCGACAAGATGGGCAAGGACATTGACGCCGTGTGCGTCGGCACGCCTGACTTTTCCCACTTCCCCATCGCCATGCTGGCGATGTCGCTCGGCAAGCACGTTTATTGCGAGAAACCCATGGGCCACAGCTTCCGCCAAATCGAGCTGATGATGGCCGCCGAAAAGAAATACAAGGTCGCCGCTCAAATGGGCAACCAAGGCCACTCCGAAGCCAACTATTTTCAGTTCAAAGCCTGGACCGAAGCCGGCATCATCAAGAACGTCACCAAGATCACAGCGTTCATGAACAGCGCCCGCCGCTGGCATGGCATGAAGGTGGATGGCCTGCTACCCGAACAACCCGTGCCCACCACGCTCGACTGGGATTGCTGGCTCGCGACCGCCGAAGCCCACAAATACAACGTCGGCTACACCAACGGCAACTGGCGTTCCTGGTTCGACTTCGGCAACGGCGCGCTCGGCGACTGGGGCGCGCACATCTTCGACACCGCCCACGAGTTCCTGAACCTGGGGCTGCCGATCGAGGTAGAAGCCGTGAAGCTGGAGGGCTACAACCCCTTCATCTTCCCGCAGGCCTCGACCCTCGCCTTCCGCTTTCCGCAGCGGGGCAAGTTGCCGCCCGTGGAACTGACTTGGTATGATGGCGTGAAAAATCTTCCCCCGCTGCCCACCAATTTCGGCGATGCCGTGGTGGACCCCAACATCCCGCCGCCCGCCGCCGGCAAGATTGACACCAAGAAAGCCGCGCCCGGCAAGGTCATCTACGGCGAAGGCCTGACCTTCAAAGGCGGATCACACGGCGCGACGCTGCGGATCATCCCCGAATCTAAGGCGGCGGAAATGGCGGCCAAGCTGCCCCAAGTCCCCCAAAGCCCGTCCGACCATTTCAAGAATTTTCTGCGCGCAGCCAAGGGCGAGGAGAAATGCCGGTCATCCTTCGCCGTGGCCGGGCCGCTGTGCCAGGCGATGGCCATCGGCATCATCGCGCAGCGCGTTAACGCCACCCTAAAATTCGACCGCACCACCAAACAGATCACCAATCACAAGCTCGCCAACGAACTCCTTGCCGGCCAGCGCGCGCGCAAAGAATGGGAACAGTTCTACAAGCTGTGAGGCGGTCCGGGAGTATTCGAGGCCCAAACCCTCGCCGCGCCCGGCGCGGGTTTCGCGCGACGTTGCGAACATGAATTCTTCCCGGCAATTCACCTGACGGCGGT
This sequence comes from Verrucomicrobiota bacterium, assembly GCA_025457745.1. GTDB lineage: Bacteria > Verrucomicrobiota > Verrucomicrobiia > Limisphaerales > JADLHS01 > JALOTT01. The sequence goes on along the minus strand of JALOTT010000501.1, from coordinate 534 downwards.
TTCTCACCACTGCCGGCTCCGCGCTGGCCCTGCCGCTGATTCTGCCCGGCGGCGCGGTTGGCGGAGCGGTCGCGCGTGAAGGGTTCGCTCAGAGAATCCGCAAGATGTTTTTGAGACGTTGAGGAACCCCCTGCAAGTTCTGATGTTCCTGCCATACCGGAACCGATTCCGCGGCGAGGAGCATTTTCGCAGATGCTGTCGTGGGGCGATCAAAAAGTGGACAGGGCTGTGCGATCAATCGTTTCCCCGCGCCCCGCATGCGTCACCTCCTCGCCTGCCATCGCGGGGATGAACTTTCCGCACAGGCGGCGGCTCAGGAATTGGGACTCTCACGCACCGGCTTCTACAAGCTCTACAGCCAATCTCTCCGCGCCTGTGCCCAAGGCCACGCAGAAAAACGCTCCGTCATCCGGCCCGTTCCCAACTGTCCTTGGTGGCCTTTCGGCTGGAGTCTGCAAACCCGCGTCCGCGGCGGTGACGATGGCAAGGTCTCCGGCGGCGACCCACGCCTGAGCCTTCACGCCCCGCCTCGTG
>JALOTT010000500.1 GCA_025457745.1 Verrucomicrobiota bacterium | reverse complement strand
ATCCAGGCCGAATACGCTGAATTGCTCGCCCGAATCAAGGACTTGCTCGACATCCTTGCAAAGGAATCGCGCGTAATGGCGATCATCAAAAAGGAACTTCAGGAGATCAAAGAGAAGCACGCCACGCCGCGCAAAACCGAGATTGTGCCGGACGAAGGCGAGATTGCCATCGAGGACCTCATTGCGAACGAAGGAGTCATCATCACCCTCACCCACAACGGTCTCATCAAGCGCACGAATGTCAGCCAGTATCGCGCGCAGCGCCGCGGCGGCAAAGGCGTCATCGGCATGACGACGCGCGAGGGCGAGACCGCCGAGGACAAGGATTTCGTCGAGCACCTCTTCACCGCGAGCACGCACGATTACCTGATGTTTTTTACGAACACGGGCCGCGTTTATGTCGAGCGCGTGCATGAAATTCCCGACATGGGCCGCGCGGCGAAAGGCCGGAGCATCGCGAACCTTTTGGAATTGAAGGCGAATGAAAAAATCGCCGCGCTCATCCGCATCTTGTCGAAAACGAATGAGAACAAGGAGGACGTGACCTGGCAGCAATCGGGCGAACTTTTCTTCGCCACGCAACAAGGCACGGTGAAGAAGACTTCCTTGAGTGACTTTGCGAATGTCCGCAAGGGTGGCATCATTGCCATCACGATTGACCAGGGCGACACATTGATTGATGTCAAACAGACGCGGGGCAGCAGGGAAGGCGGTGACGAGGGCGACGATGTGGTGCTCATCACCAAGGACGGCATGAGCATCCGCTTCAGCGAATCCGACGTGCGTTCCATGGGCCGCGCTGCCGGCGGTGTGAAAGGCATTACGCTGGAGAAAGGCGATGCGGTCGTCGCGCTGGCTGTGGTCGTACCCGACGCCGCGCTGTTGGTGGCTGGTGAGAACGGCATCGGCAAGCGCACTTCCTTCGACGAATATCTGGTCCAGTCCGAGAGCGGCGCCCGCAAGCAATCGCGCGGCGGCAAGGGCCGTATCACGATGAAAGTTGGAGAGAAGACCGGCGGCGTTATCGGCGCGCTTCCTGTCCGCGACACCGACGAGATCATGCTCATCACCGTGGGCGGCCAGATGGTTCGCACTTTTGTCAAGGACATCCGGGAAGCCGGGCGCAACACCATGGGCGTGAAACTTGTGAACCTCGATTCGGCTGACAAACTGCAAGCTGTCGCCCCAGTGATAAGCGAGCAACAGGAAGATTCCGCCGTCGAAGTGGAGCCGCCCAAATAGTCTCCGACAAGCTGGCGCTCAGTCGTTGATTCCAAAACTGGGCGGTCGGGGTGGGTGATTCAGGATTTCGTCGAGCACGGACGAAATCAGGGTGGCCCGCTGCTCGGCTTCTTCCAACGAAGCGGGAAGCGTGCCTGTCAAGGTTCGTGGGCTCGACGCAAAATAGTCGAGCATCGCTCGGCGGGCGACCCCCCGCAGAAAAGCCTCCATGGCTCCCGCGCTGCCGGTTTCAGTCACGGAGGAGGTTGTCAGGTTCAATAACGCGCCGTCGCGACCGTGGCGATCCTCGATCCAGCTTTCAAACCACATTTTCAAAGTGGGTGAAAACTCGTTCTCCGCGCTGGAGCAAAAAATCAAAAAGTCCGCCGCCACCGCCTGCTCTGCCGCCGTGTGGGCCATGACCGCGTGCTCCAGAAAGTCCGCGCGCCACCAGTGAAAATCGAATTCGACTTCTGACCAGAGTTGTTGCATAAGAAAATCGCAAGCGTTCATCGCGCGATGGCGGGTGGCGGCGTCTTCATAGATAACGACGACGCAGCAAATCCCTTTCGTCCTGCCTTGTTCCTCGATCTGGCTGGTGACATTCATCGCTCGTTGCGCCCGAAGGGTTGGGCATTGCGCGATACGACTTGGGTGCGACACCTGGATCAGACGCTGTGTCACTTTCGTCCTGTCGGGACGGGATGCAAGGAGAATTTTGGGAATCTTGTTCACCTCGTTGGTGACCAATCGGCCATCGTTTGCAGAGGCGAAAGCAAACCGCGTTAAAGTCGGCGGAAGATTCGCAGCCGTGGCCAGTCACACGCCCGCGCGACATTGGCGCTTGCGAGGCGCGGTCTCAAGGTGCGAGCCGCTCGATTCGCCACAAGCCGTCACCTTGCTTCGAGTAACAGAAGCGATCATGTAACCGGTTGGGCCGGCCTTGCCAGAACTCGATGCGCACAGGCGCGAGCACGTAGCCGCCCCAATTCGGCGGTAGTGGCACGTCCTGGCCGGGGAAGCGAGCGGCCATTTCCTGCCATTTCGTTTCCAGCGCTTGGCGATTCGCCACCACGTCGCTCTGGCTCGACGCCCAGGCTGCGAGCCGGCTGCCCTTGGGCCGACCCTTGAAATAGGCCTCGGATTCCTCGCGCGGAAGTTTCATTACAGTTCCTGCAACACAGACCTGGCGCTCAAAACTGGGCCAGTAGAAAACGAGTGAGGCCTTCGGGGTTTTCTCCAGTTCCTGCCCCTTACGGCTGTCGTAATTCGTGAAGAAGATAAACCCCCGTGTGTCCGCGCCTTTGAGTAACACCGTGCGGGCGGAGGGTTGGCCGTCCTGCGACACGGTGCCAAGTACCATCGCGTTAACGTCCACGGGCGCGTGGCCAAGGATGGCGTGCCAGAGTTTATAAATTGCAATGCCGATCTGCCGCCACCGGCTGCCGGACTGAAAGGCGGATGCCTGGCCGAACCAGCTTTGAAACTGCGTGAGCGGATCGGCAGTCAAATCCTGCCGCTTCAGTCCGCCAATCCCGTATTCACGTCTGAGGTCTGCAATGTTCATAAACCTGGCCGCACCTTACAACGCGCACTGCCGGACTGCCACAACGAAGCTCGGCGCATTTTAGACTTCTCATCCGCGTTGCGCCTTG
>JALOTT010000499.1 GCA_025457745.1 Verrucomicrobiota bacterium | reverse complement strand
GAGGAGTGTCGAGCACCCTGCTTACCAGTCCCAGACGCAAAGCGGTGTCGGCGTCAAAGTCTTCACCGGTGAGGGCCAGCTCGCGGGCGGCTCCTTGGCCGATGATTCGAGGCAAGCGCTGCAAAGTGCCTAGATCCGCCACCATGGCCACCCGCACCTCCCGAACGCTGAAACGCGCGTCCTTGGAACACCAGCGGATGTCACAAGCGCAAAGCAAGTCCACCGCTCCACCGATACACCAGCCGGAAACGGTGGCAATTACCGGCTTGCGGCATTGCTGAATGATGGTGAAGGCCTTCTGCAGCCTGAGGATGGTCTCCATCAACAGGGTGCGTTCCTTGGCCAGGTTCTGACCCATCATCAAGGGACCTAGTTCCGCAAACATGGCCTTGAGATCCAGGCCATAGCTGAAGTGTTCTCCCTGTCCGCTTATTAAAATGGCCCGGATGGACTCATCTTGGTCCAGCTCGGAGAAGGCCAGTGGAATTTCTTTCCAAAAATCCGGCCCCATGGCGTTTCCCTTGCCTGGTCCTGAAAGGACCACCTCGGCCAGGGGTGTTTCTTTGAGCACCTGCAATGATTGGTAACCAGACATGAACCAGGCTCCTAAGCCAATTGAACGGATTTGGAAAATACCGGGTTTGTGGGCAGGAGTCAAACCCAAATCCCCCAAAGCATGAAATTCGAAACGAATGGATGGGTTCGAAGCTTGACACCTGCAGGTGGTTGGATACCATGGGTGAGTTTTTTTAGAAAGGAACCCTCATGGATCTGTTTTTCAACCCCCGCAGTGTCGTTGTGGTCGGAGTTTCGGATTCGGTGGATAACTTGGGGCGAATCATCTCTCAGAACCTGCAACGATTCGATTTTAACGGGATCGTGTATTTGGTGGGACCCAAGGGCGGAACTACTTTGGGAAGAAGGATACACAAGTCGGTTGCCGACATTCCGGATCAGGTGGATTTGGCGGTCATTCTCATTCCAGCCCGTTTCGTTCCCGTCCGAAGATCACCCCGCATCTCTGGCCCGCCGCGATTCGCTTGCGCATCTCCGCGACCGCCTCCTCAGGCGTCAGCACCGGTTTGCGCAAATCCCGCTGCCGGGCGGTTGTCGCGCACACCCAGTTGAGGTCAGAGAGCGCTGCATCGAACGTGTCGTACGCCGCCGCATCATCGATGACGTAGTTCGCCCCCGAGGCTGCAATTCGCGCCTTCTCGTTCGGCCACCCGTCCCGTGGATCGACGAGCCGCAGGTCATCCAGTCCGAAATTAGCGCACGCCCGCGCCACCATGCCGATGTTGTCGGGAAGCTGTGGCTCGATGAGGATCACCGATGGCGTCGTGCCCGGCGGCGCAATCGCATTGCCCCGTATATGAGCCCGCCGGATCCCATGCCTCAGCTTGCGCAGCACGCGACGGGCCCAGAACCAGTAGTTCTCGCCAGACCAAGTCTTTTCCAACGCGGCGAGCGCCGGTGTCGTCAGCCGCCCCGTGCCCGACCCCTTGAGCCGCACCGATCCGTCGCCGACGATGATTTCTTCATGCTGGGCAATGAAATCGTCCAGCGTCGTGATGCCTTGCGCTTCCGTGCGCCGCTTGCAGCCCGGACACGTGACGGCATCAGCCTCGCATCTGAGTTCCGCGCAGTAGGTGAGGACGGGTTCGAGCGTTTCGCGATCGAGCCCCGGCAACGCCAGCGCTGCAAGGCCCGCATCCACCGTCTTCTCATGGCATGCGTGCACGATGACGCTCAGCGGAACGTTCCGGAAGCGCGGCTCACCGTCAATGGTCTCGATATGCATGGTCGCCCTTCCACTGCCCGGGCATTCATGCGGCCGGGCTGTGCCCGCCTATAGCGAAGCGCTGGGCGACAGCCAACCCAGGTCCTTTAGTCTTATGCCGGGTGCGGCCCGTCGGCGCTTGGCGAAGGCGGTGCCGCGTCCTATGGTGCGCCGCATCATTCCTGCCCGCGCTAACCGAATAGGCCCATTCGTATGACGAAGATCAAGGTGACCGGCACCGTCGTGGAACTCGACGGCGATGAGATGACTCGCATCATCTGGCAGCTCATCAAGGACAAGCTGATCCACCCCTATCTCGACGTGAACCTCGAATACTACGACCTCTCCGTCGAGAACCGCGACAAGACTTCCGATCAGGTCACCATCGACAGCGCGCACGCGATCAAGAGGCACGGCGTCGGCGTCAAGTGCGCCACCATTACACCCGACGAAGCCCGCGTGAAGGAATTCAACCTCAAGGAAATGTGGAAGAGCCCCAACGGCACGATCCGCAACATCCTCGGCGGCGTCATTTTCCGCGAGCCCATCATCTGCAAGAATGTGCCGCGCCTCGTTCCTGGCTGGACGCAGCCCATCATCGTTGGCCGCCACGCGTTTGGCGACCAGTACAAAGCGACCGATTTCAAGTTCCCGGGCAAGGGCACGCTGTCGATCAAGTTCGTCGGCGACGACGGGAAGGTCATCGAAAAGGAAGTCTTCAAGGCCCCGGGCGCCGGCGTCGCGCTCGCCATGTACAATTTGGATGAGAGCATCCGCGAGTTCGCCCGCGCGTCGTTCAACTACGGACTGAACCGCAACTATCCCGTTTACCTCTCGACCAAGAACACGATCCTGAAGGCCTACGACGGCCGCTTCAAGGACATCTTCCAGGAGGTGTTCGACGCCGAGTTCGCCGACGAATTCAAGAAGCGCAAGATCGTTTACGAACACCGCCTCATCGACGACATGGTTGCTTCCGCGCTCAAGTGGTCCGGCGGCTACATCTGGGCGTGCAAGAACTACGACGGCGACGTGCAATCCGATACCGTCGCGCAAGGCTTCGGCTCGCTTGGCCTGATGACGTCGGTGCTGATCACGCCCGA
>JALOTT010000114.1 GCA_025457745.1 Verrucomicrobiota bacterium | reverse complement strand
CGCGCGCTTGAAAATTCACGCGGCCCTCGTCCGGCTTCACGACGCCAACGACCATGTTGAACGTGGTGGTCTTGCCCGCGCCGTTCGGCCCGAGCAGCCCGACGATTTCGCCGGGGGCAACGTTGATGGACACGCTGTTCACCACGCGGCGGTGGCGGTAGGCCTTCACGAGCTTGTCGGTGCGCAGCAAAGCACCGTCAACGGCGGTCGCGACCGCAGTTGCTGGCGGCACACTGGCGATTTGTGGTTTGGCCTGCGGCGCGCTCATGTCAAGGGGTCTTTAGTTTTCCGGCAGCTTGTTTCACCACCTCGGGCTTGAATCTGATTTTAAAAGGGCCGGTGCCCGAAAACCGATGGTTCGTTTTGTCCCAAAACAACGTCCGCGCGTCGGTGATGAGCAATTGCGGCGTCTCCAGCGTGGGTCTGTCCGTAAGTTCCAAAAAGTCCGTGGCGGCGGTGTAGGTGGCGTGCCCGCCGCTGGCACGGTTTCCGGGTTGTTCGATTTGCACGTCCCCCTCGGCCACCAGATTCAACAATGCGCCCGTGGCCGGATCCGATCGGGCCGTCAGCGTGCGCGTGGAGAGCTTGCGATAAATGGCCGGGCCGTTCGTCAAGCCGGGCAGGCCTTGTTCATAAACGACGCTTTGTCGCGCCTGGAGCGACTCGGCCTGGCTGGTGGCCGCCGCGAATTTCACCTCCAACTCGTCGCACTGCAACCGCGGTTCGCTGCCGGTGACAGGCAATTGATGCGCGCGCACATCGCCGAGAAAAATTACCCGCCGCTCTTTGGCCGTGAATTCCCGCGCGAATACTTCAATCTCCTGCGGCGCGTTATTCGTGTCGGTCGCCGCAGGAAAGAACGTCAGAAACGACGCGCGTTGGTCTCCCACCGGCAACTTCACGGCCACCTGGTTCTTCGCGTGAATTTCCCCGGTTTCACTGTGAATCGTCACACGCTCCGCCCGCCCCTCCATCTGCGCTTGAGTCCATTTCGGTTCGCCCGTGAAAACGATCGCGGCCTCCGACTTGGTGTAAACGGCGCGCGCCGCGCGCAGGCTGCCGCCGCCCCTTTCCACCACCACGTTACCCTCGGCCGTGGCCGTTTCCTCCGACGCACTGGCGGTGGCGGATTGCGCGGTGAGTTTGTCGCAGGCAAGCCGGTTCGTGACATCCATCAAACGCACCGCGCCCTCGGCCACGAGCAGATTCGAACGCGAATGAAAATGATCCGCGAACAAATCCACCAGCGGAGCGTTGGTGTCCGCCAGCGCCACGGGCGCGTTGCTTCCGGACAGCAACAGGCCGCCGGCGCCGAGCGATTCACGCGGCAGCTTCATGGCGACATGGCCATCGGCGGTAAAATCCTTTTCGAGGCGAAGCACGACCGCCCGATCGGCGCGGCCCGACTGCCGGCCCTGCTGCCAGGAGACGTTGCTGACCAGCTCGGCGCGTTCATCCGCCCGGGTGTAAACCACGCGGTCCGCCGTGACGCGGCGGCCGTCCGCCTTGCCGATGATCACCGGCGATTCCCAGGCCTCGATGACTTCAAACGATCGCTCGCCGGGCGCGGCATGAACCGTGAGCTGACCGCAGGTGAACGCCATCTCCGGATCGTCGCCGTGAACCTCCTCGTGAAAAACCGCGTAATGGTTGGTCGCGTCGAAGCTGAACCAGCGGGAGGTGATGACCAGTGGCGCGGTGGCTTCGGTGACGGCGTTCGTGATTGCGCGCTGAATCACGGCGCGCACCTGGTTGGAAATCGTCAATCGCCCTTCGCGCTCCTGCCAGAGGAAACCTTCGCCCGCGACTGAAAACCGTCCGTCACCGGATTGAATCTGCAGCCGCCCCGCCGAGCCCGCCGTGCGCGCCACCGATTCATACAGGCACGCCGGCGCTTCAATGACGATTTCGCGCTCGCCGGTCGCGCGGAACGTTTCGAGTTTGAGTTGCTTGAGGAGGTAGCGCCCGCCCGGCTGCGGTTGCGCCTCGGCCCCGGTGATGAGCGATTTGATTTGTTTCTCGTTTGGCGCGTCAAAATATTCGCTCGTGGTGAAATCTTCCGCCGTGCCGATGGACGGTTGGGCCTGCGCGCCCGCGCCGAACCAAACTCCCGCCAGCGCGGCGGCGCACGCCAGAAAAGCGACGCTCGTTTTAGCCTTCAAATTGGACATGATTTCACGCGGCGTAATCAGCCAGCAGCGCGGCCCAGCGGTTCTGCGCCTTCAAAATCATCTCGGCCACCTCGCGCACCGCGCCGTGGCCCCCGGCGGCTTTGGTCTCATAATGCGCCGCGGCCTTGGCCTCGGTCACGCCGTTGGCGACGGCCACCGCCAGACCGGCACGTTTCAGCACGCCCAAGTCCACGACGTCGTCGCCCATGTAACAAACCTGCGCCCACGTGAAGCCGGTGCGGGCGAGGATGCGTTCCACGGCGGCCACCTTACCGTTCTTTTGCTGGACGAGGAAATCTATTTTCAATTCTTCAGCGCGCAGTTTCGTCGCCGGGGACGGACGGCTGGAAATCCAGCCGATCTTGATTCCGACACGGCGCAGCAGCACCAGACCCAGGCCGTCCAGGATGTTGAAGCGCTTGATTTCACCCTTGCCGCCGATGAAGACCGACGCATCCGTGAGCACGCCGTCCACGTCGCAGAGAAAGATTTTCACACACTTGAGGCGAGTGACGAGTGACGGGTGACGGGTGACGAGATGCATCGAGTGTCGGGCGTCGGCTGTTTTCTTGTTACTCGTCACACGTCACACGTCACTCACTTCACCGCGTTGAACACTTTAACCAGACCCCGCAGCAGGACGGGCATTTCAATCAGCGGAATCATGTTCGGCCCGTCGCTCAGGGCGGTGTCGGGACGCGGGTGGGTCTCGATGAACACGCCGTTGGCGCCTGCCGCCAGCGCTGCGCGCGCAAGCACGGGGGCAAATTCACGCTGACCGCTCGACTTGTCGCCGCCGCCGCCGGGCAACTGGACCGAGTGCGTCGCGTCGAAAATCACGGGACACCCAAGGCGCTTCATCATGGGAATGGAGCGCATGTCAGACACGAGGTTGTTGTAGCCGAAAGTGGTGCCGCGCTCGGTGAGAAGGATTTTCTCGCCGCCCGCGCTCCGGGCTTTTTCCACAACCTGCCCCATCTCCGCCGGCGAGAGGAACTGGCCTTTCTTGAGGTTCACGATCTGGCCGGTGGCGACGGCTGCCTCAATCAAGTCGGTCTGCCGGCACAGGAAGGCGGGGATTTGAAGAATGTCCACGACTTCGCCGGCGATGGCTGCCTGCGTCTCCGTGTGAATGTCGGTCAACACCGGCACCCCGAACTCGGCTCGAACTTTCCCGAGCACCTTGAGTCCGCCTTCCAGGCCCGGCCCGCGAAACGAACGGGTGGAGGTGCGGTTGGCCTTGTCGAAGCTGGCCTTGAAGACGAAGAAGATGCCGAGCTTCCGGCACGTTTCCTGAAGCACAGCGGCGACCCGGAGGCAGAGCCGTTCGTTTTCGATAACGCACGGACCGGCGATCAGCGTGAGCCGGTTGGTCGCGGTCAAGGATTTCCAGATGGCAACGTCGTTGAGCACGCGGGATTTTTAGCAACGGCGCGAACGAATGTAAATGGCGCTGATTAAATTGCAGCCAGTCAACGTGCGGTCGCGTCCCTCGTCCTCGTCCTCGTCCTCGTCCTCGAAAACATCTGTGAAGATCGAGGAGGAGGATGAGAACGAGACCGAGGAGGAGGAAAGGCTCAAATCACCATTCCATGCGGGATCATCCCGTTCTTTGGGATAACCACCACGCCGTCACGGATGAAGTAGAGCGGATGGTCGAGGTTCTCCGGCTTGCCGGCGGGCGAAATCACCACGTTGTCCCCGATACGCGCGTTCTTATCAATGATGGTGTTTTCGATGCGGCAGCCCGCGCCGATGCCGATGCGCGGCTTGCCGGCGCGCTCGTGCTCCAGGATGGATTCCTGCATCTCGTAGTAGTCACACCCCAGGGCGACCACGCGATTCAACTCCGTGCCGGCACCGACGATGGTCCGCAAGCCAATAATGCTGTTCGTAATTCTCGACGGGTTGATGATGCAACCGTCGGACACAAGCGCGTGGTCAATGTGCGCCCCGTTGATTTTTGAGCCCGGCAAGAAACGCGGCCGGCTGAAAATCGGCGCGCTCATGTCGAAGAAGTTGAACCGCGGCAGTTCGGATACCAGGTTGAGGTTCGCCTCGAAGAACGCGCGGATCGTCCCGATGTCCTCCCAATAGCCCTGAAAAACATACGAGCAGACGCGATGGGTCTCGATGGCGCGCGGGATGATGTGTTTTCCAAAATCGGTGAGGGTGTTGTCGAGCAGCGCGCGAATCACGTCGCGGTTGAACACATAGATGCCAGTTGAGGCGAGAAGCCACTCGCCGCCACCTTTGATTCCAAGTTTGGGGAGCGACTCCGGCGACAAGCGCAAGGAATCCTGCACCGCCACGTCTTTCGGTTTTTCGACAAAGCGCGTGACGCGCCGGTCGTCGCTGACCTGCAGGATTCCCAGTGACTGGGCCTCGCTGCGTCCGACGGGCATCGTTGCGATGGTCACGTCCGCACCGCTCTCGCTGTGTTGCGCGATCATGGCACGGTAATCCATGCGGTACAACTGGTCACCGCTCAAGATCAGCAAATAATCGAATTCGTGATTGAGAAAGTGGACCAGGTTTTTTCGCACGGCGTCGGCCGTGCCTTCGTACCACGTCGCATCGGTAAGCGTTTGTTGTGCGGCGAGGATTTCGACGAGGCCGCCGGAGAATTGGTCGAACTTGTAGGACTGCGAGATGTGGCGGTGCAGCGACGTGGAGTTGAACTGCGTCAAAACGTAGATGCGGCGGAAACCGGAGTTGATGCAATTGGAAATCGGCACGTCCACCAGCCGGTATTTGCCCGCCAACGGCACGGCGGGTTTCGCGCGGTCCTTCGTCAGCGGAAACAGCCGCGAGCCTTGCCCGCCGCCCATGATGACGCACAATACGTTGCTCGTGTTGGTGGATTGGCGGCTCGTGTGTATTGACATAGGAAACGCTTGGTTGCGACTGTGCGTTCATTATACCGCGTTCCGCGAAACTGGGCAAGCGACTTCGCGCGGACTTCGCGGCGGGCACGACTGCGCGCCGGGTAGCGAGACTTGATCCGCGCAAACCCCGACCGTGGGACGCGCCCGCCCCACGGAATGGGTTTTCGTCCAAGCCAGGTTTTCAGGTAGGGCGCGCCACTCCGTGCGCGCCGTTCGGTAGGGCGCGCCACTCCGTGCGCGCCGTTCGGTAGGGCGCGCCACTCCGTGCGCGCCGTTCGGGTTGTGTGCGGCGCGCACGGAGTGACGCGCCCTACCTGCAACAGCTTCGCCGCTTGGTGCTTGGCTGTTTTTTCGTGTGTTTCGCGCGTTTGGCGGTTAAACACTCCTCATGTCACAACATCGAATTGGCATCATCGGCGGCAGCGGGCTTTACAACATCGAAGGCTTCACCCGCCAGAAATGGGTGAAAATCAAAACCCCGTTCGGCCCGCCGTCGGATGAATTGCTCACCGGCAAACTTGCCGGACGCGAAGTGGTTTTCCTGCCGCGCCATGCTCGCGGACATCGCATTCTACCGAGCGAGTTGAATCATCGCGCCAACATCTGGGCCATGAAAAAACTCGGCGTCGCGTGGATCATCAGCGTCAGCGCCGTCGGCTCGCTCCAGAAAAAATACCGACCGTGCGACATCGTGCTCATTGACCAGTTCCTCGACCGCACCAAGCGCGACTTCGAGCACACGTTCTTCGGACGCGGCATCGTGGCGCACGTCGCGTTCGCGCATCCCATCTGCGAAGAATTGCGGCGGTCGTTGTTGCAAGCCGGGAGGGACGAGTTACACGAGTCCCAAACTTCGGTCGCAAAATTCGATGGGGACTCGCGTAGCTCGTCCCTCCGAAAGATTCACGGCGGCGGCACTTACGTGAACATGGAAGGCCCGGCCTTCAGCACCCGCGCCGAATCCGTCACCAACCACAAGCTCGGCTACGACGTCATCGGCATGACCAACCTTGGCGAGGCCAAATGCGCCCGCGAAGCTGAGATCGCCTACGCCACCCTAGCCATGGTCACCGACTACGATTGCTGGAATGAAGAACACGACCATGTGACCGTGGAAATGATCATTGCCAACCTGATGAAAAACGCGGCGACCGCCAAAGCCATCATCGCCCGCACGCTGCCGCAAATTCCCGCCAAGCCAAACTGGCCGTGTCACGATGCCCTGCGCAACGCCATCATGACGGACAAGAAACTTTGGCCGAAGAAAACCGCCGCTGCTCTTAAGCCGATTCTGAAGAAGTATTTGTGAACCGCCATGAAGGTGCTGCAAGACTGTTTTGGTAATAAAGTCCGGCTTACCGACGAACGGCTCGCGCACATTTTGGAACATCCCGAAATGACCGACCTCGCTGGTGAGATTGAACGTGTGCTGCGCCAGCCACAATTCGTCCGTCGTTCCCGCGCTGACGAAACCGTGCGTCTGTTCTACGAATTCTACTTGCGTTCAATTGTGGGTGGCAAATGGCTCTGTGTTGTGGTTAAATACGGCGAGAGCGATGCGTTTGTGGTCACGGCCTACCTGACTGACAAGCCCAAAGCTGGAGAAGAATTATGGCCGACAAAGTGAAAGTCTGGTTTGATGCCGAAGCCGATTATCTCGAAGTAAGATTTTCGGACGCTGCCGGCCACATGCAGGCTACAAAACACGACGCCGTGATGGAACGCGTGGACGCGCAAGGGCATGTCATCGGCTTTAGCATTCTCGGGGTGAGCCGCTTCAAAAAGGATAAGCCGTTGGAAACCGACTTGGTGGCCGCCTGAAATTGCGGCCGAAGAAAACCGCCGCTGAACTGGAGCCGATTTTGGTGAAGCACCTCTAACCACGAATGGACAAGAAGGAACACGAATGGGAAGGTGAGACCCATGAAGAACCTAACGCAAAGGTGCGTGAAATTGCATGGGCTTCCGAGGCAGAACGTCGGGTTGACGCCTACGAAATAGGCAAGCTCACCGCGCGCGATGCCTCGGACGTTTTCGCTGACCTCAAGAAGCACCTTCGGAAGTGAGAACTCGCTTCATGTCTGACCAACCGCAAACTACGGCCCAAGAACAACTACGAATGAGTTGAGAGGCTATTTCCGGCCCGCACAAGCTTCCCGCGCCAACCTGACCAATTCCCAATACGGCGGCTGATAGCCGCGCTCGGCTTTGAACTTTTCCGCCTTTTCGAGCAGTCGGACTTTGATGGCGGCGTGGTTGGATTTCAATCGCTGCACGCGCAGGGCAGTGGCGGCGCTCATGCCTTCGGGGATTGGGCCAACCTTGCCAGACCAGTTCAGCACCACGCTGTAAGCCTTCATCAGCCGTGTCACCGGCAGCAACCACAGGTTGTAATCCAGTTTTTCGCCGCGTTCCGCCGTTTCGAGCATCACGTCAATCACCGCGTTGTCGGCGTGGTCTTTGAAAAGCGTGTCCGAGTCGCGCCACTCGGCGACGACACGCAATTGCGGGTCGTATTCGAGGTCGGACGGCTCTTGCGTTTCAAAATGCCGCACCCCAAGCGCGGACAGCCACGCGGTCACTCCGGGCGTCGAGAGATGCGACAATCCCATCCACAACGTCACGCCCTGGGTTTTGTAGGCGGCGGACGCGACCTCGGAACAAAACTGCTTCGCCGGGTCGGCGTGATCCATCGCGAAGTCGTAGGGAATGTGCCGGGTCTGCGCCACGCTCAGGGCTTGCGATGCGGCTTTGTGCGGCAACATCGGGTCGGCGAGCAGAGCGGGCAAATCGCTCCGCAGACGCAGGAGCATGATGCGCAGTTTTGTTTCCTGCAAATACGCCTCGATGGGCCGCACGCCCACCCCGCTTTCGATGTGCGATTCGATGACGGAAACGTTTTTGGTCCGCTCGTCCACGTGAACGAGGGCCACGTGCGAAAAGTTTCCGGGAAAGTCGTTCCCGCGCGCGATGAGCGCCGACGTGGCCGCGCCGCCCCGCGAAATCAAAATATCTCCGCTGTACACCGTGACGCCATGCACGTTGGCCGACGGCGTGGTGGAAGGTTCAAGATCACCTTCAAGCAAGGGTGACAGTAGCCGGAGAGCTTCTCCCTCCAAAATTGGACGCGTATCGGCACCATGAACCGGAGCGCGGAATTCATTCCGCGAGTTTCCCGCCAGAGTTGAGACAGGCGGAATGAATTCCGCGCTCCGAGCCGGTTCACGGAAAGGCGACTGGAGCATGGCTTCTTCCGCGGCGGCGCGCCCACCGTAGAGCGAACGATAAAGCCGGTCGCGCGTTTCGGGCGAATCCATCGGCCAATGTTCGGATTGCCGCTTCACGAGACGGCGCATCCGGACGAACGCTTGCAGAAACTCCGGCAACCGCTCCGGACACGCCGCCACCCTCGGCGCGAGCTGGAAGAAATTTGTTTCCAACGAACCGAATACCACTGCGCCCGGCGGCAGGTTGGTGGCGGCCAGCAAATTAAGCTGACGTTGGATTTCTTTGAGCGAGTCGTTAATGGGTGTCACCAATCCGTTGCAACCGATTACGCGGGCTTGATGGAATTCCTTTTCGAGCGCGGCCCAGAACGCATCGCGCTGCCAGAGGAAGGCTTGCTTGCCCGCGCCCTTGGGCGTGGGCGGCGCCGGCTCGGGAATCAGCAGCAGGAGATACAGCGCCACCACCGCGAGCAGACATCGGGCAACGGAACAAAACCCGCGAGTGCGCTTTGGACTGGATTGCACGCCGCCATGCTAAGGGGATCGCGTGCGCGTTCAAGTGCGCGGAGAGAGGGAGCGATTTTAGTGGTAAAAGAGCACGCTGGATAGAAATTTACGTCCTGAACACTGTCGTACTGATGAAACTTGATAGGCTACATGCCTCTCGGCACACTTGGCATGTTAGGTGACTTTGACGCTATGGACCCACTCGACATCAATTTGAGCAGCGTTTCTGCGTTCAGTCTGTACGCTATCAGCGCCGCTCGCAAATACGTGGAGTTGGTCGAAGCGCAAATCTCGCAAGCGCACACGGAGATGCGCTCCGCCGCTTTGGAAACATATCGGAACATTGCCGACCCTGATGAAACTGACTATGACAGTTATGTGGGTATCGTTAACCGAAACTTTGAGCAGGACTACCGTCCTATCCTGCGATTCACGGAGATAATCTACCTCTACATGGTTTTTGAGACGTACACTTGCCGTCACGTTGCCGAGATACAGGCACTCCGGAATGACACGCCTGACATCTTGAAAAGGTTAAAGAGCAAACACGAGTGCGGGTTTGTTGAAGCCGCTCAAATTTATTTCCAAAATCACGTCGGCTGGCCACTTCTCGACGACGATTCATGGGCCGCTCTTTGCGAAGTTGCGGAGGTAAGAAACTGCATCGTTCATAACGCAGGCGTAGCTCGTGACAGAAACCATTCTGAGCTGATTGATAATATTGAGTCTCGGAAATGGCGCGACCAGTCAGTTGGGATTGAGATTGACCGTTATCAGGGAAAGGATGTTGGCCAACCCATCATTGTTCACCAGCGATTTCTTGAGTACTTCCTCTACCTGCTCGACAAGTTTTTTAACGCGTTAGTAGATGCCACCCATGCTGGGTTCCGGAATGAGAAAATTGCGTAAGCACGCAAGGCGACAATGCCATTGCGCCAAGACACTGCCAGGCTGTGAGTTCTATGAGTCATAGACGACCATCAGTCTTCACATGCGGTCAATATTGGGCTGTCTTCGACTTCTCCTTGGATTGGCTGAACAGGGTCGCGAGGTGGCCG
>JALOTT010000113.1 GCA_025457745.1 Verrucomicrobiota bacterium | reverse complement strand
GCGTTCCAGCCGCGCAAACAGGTTCGCATCGTAAATGATGCCGTATTTGATGACCTCGGCCAGGCCGGCGCGGAATTCGCGCTCCGGCAAAGTGCGCAACGTGTCGAGGTCGCACAGCACCAGCCGCGGCTGATGAAATGCGCCGACCAGATTTTTCCCGGCCTTCAAATTCACGCCCACCTTGCCGCCGACGGAACTGTCCACCTGCGCCAGCAACGTCGTCGGGACCTGGACTAGCGGGACGCCGCGCAGATACGTTGCCGCCACAAAGCCCGCCAGATCGCCTACCACGCCGCCGCCAAGCGCGACGATGAAGGATTTTCGTTCCAGCCTGTGATCGGCGAGGCGGTCGTAGCAAACTGCGGCAGACTTGGGATGTTTGGTCGCTTCGCCGGGACTCAAAATGACGAGCGAGGGCGAGAATCCGGCGTTGGCCAGGGAATCAAACGCCGGGCGGGCGTAGCGCCGGCCCACGTTGGTATCCGTGATGATCGCACAGCGTTTGCCGAGCTTGAGGCGCGCGCATTCCGCGCCGAGCCTGCGGAGCAGGCGGGAGCCGATTTTGATGGCGTAGCTGCGTTGACCCAGCGGGACGGTGACGATGCGCACGGGCGGATGATACGAACCGGCGCGGCGGTGTCAAAAAAGTCTTTTTCCCCGCCGACTTGAAACCATTCTGTCGGTACATGAATCGGGTCGCTCTTGTCACTGGCGCGTCGCGCGGCATTGGCCGCGGCATGGCGCTGGAACTGGCGAAACTGGGCCAAAACCTCGTCATTAACTATGCGGGCAACGCTGCCGCCGCGCCGGAGACTGCCGATGCTCTTTGTCAACCTCGGGGCAAAACGCCCTCAAGCCTGCCCCTGAAACGACTGCGATTTTTTGATTGAATTCCTGAGCTGGAAAATGCGAAAGAATGGGTGTCAAATATGTTAAGGGACACTCAGACGGCCATTGTGGCCTCTGCGCCGACGGACTGGGACGAGTCGGTGGCAGAGGCGACGGCCAACGAACTGCTTGCGCTTGAGGCGGGGGCCGCCGGACTTCCCCTTTTGGAGAAGGTCCGAAACTTTTGCACGGCGGCGCAAATCCGTGCCACGGGGCTTTATCCTTACTTCCGCACGATTTCCTCGGCGCAGGACACCGAGGTCATCATAGATGGCAGGAAGATTTTGATGTTTGGCTCCAACAGCTATCTGGGGCTGACGAACCATCCCAAGGTCAAGGAAGCCGCCAAAGCGGCGGTGGAAAAATACGGCAGCGGTTGTGCGGGGTCGCGCTTTCTGAACGGCACCCTGGACATCCACTTGAAGCTGGAAGCAGCGCTGGCCCGTTTGGTGGGTAAGGAAGCCGCGCTGGTTTTCAGCACGGGTTTCCAAGTCAACCTCGGCGTCATCAGCGCGCTCGTTGGCAAGGAGGATTACATACTCGCGGACAAGAGCGACCACGCCAGCATTATCGAGGGCTGCCGCCTTTCGCTGGGCAAGTTAATCCGCTTTCCCCATCGTGACATGCGCGGACTGGCCAGCCGATTGCAGAAAATTCCGCGTGACGCCGGCAAATTGATCGTGGTGGACGGCGTGTTCAGCATGGAAGGGGATATCATCCAGTTGCCGGAGTTGTGCCGGCTGGCGGAGGAGCACCGCGCCATGGTGATGGTGGACGACGCGCATGGCATTGGGGTTTTGGGCAAGAACGGCACGGGCACGGCTAGCCACTTCGGCCTCACGGACAAAGTGCATCTGATCATGGGGACATTCAGCAAGTCGCTGGCGAGCCTGGGCGGATTCATCGCGTCGGATGCGGCGACGATTGATTATCTGAAACACAATTCGCGCGAACTGATCTTCAGCGCGAGCATGAGTCCCGCCAACGCTGCGGCCGTGCTGGCGGCTGTGGAAATCATGGTCGCCGAACCGGAGCGCATCCAGCGATTATGGCGGGCCACGGCGCGGATGAAGCAAGGTTTGGTTTCGCTCGGCTTCGACCTCGGAGCGTCGGAGACGCCGATTCTGCCGGTTTATTGCCGCGAACTCGCTGCCACCTTCCGCTTTTGCAAGCGGTTGCATGAGGAAGGTGTGTTTGTCAACCCGGTTGTTTCACCCGGCGTGGCGCCGGGCCAGGAACTGATTCGCCTCAGTCTCATGGCCACGCACACCGACGAACAGATAGATTTTGCGCTCGAGAAAATGGGCAAGATTGGCAAGGAACTCGGGCTGGTCTGATGCGGGGCGCGGCGTTCACGTTGCTTCAACATGCGAAACGCAAGCGGGTCGGAAATCTTCAGCGTTGCCTTGCCGCGGGCGGTGAGGCGGGCTGAAGCCCGCGCTCCGCCAGTCATTCCCGCGGGCCGCATTGGTCGGTTCGAGCGGCTGAACGTTGTTTTGGTGGTGGGGCGCGGCACTCCGTGCGCGCCGGGGTTTGGAAATAGGGAGAACGGCGCGCACGGAGTGACGCGCCCCACCTTGCGGGTTCTGGAAGATTGGCATAACTCACGGGCACGGTCATGAAAGTTCTCCTGACAGGCGCAACCGGTTTTGTGGGCAGCCACATCCTCGACAACTTACGGGCACGAGGGTTGGAGGTGCGCGTGTTGCTTCGCAAAACCAGCAACCGGCGATTCATCGAGCCTCATCTCTCACACGTTGAGTTGTACGAGGGCGGCATCGGCGACCCGGCCAGCCTTGGCGCGGCGATGGCGGGAGTAACGCATGTCATTCACTGTGCCGGCGCCACGCGCGCCACGCGCGACGCGGAGTTTTACGAAATCAATCAACATGGCACGCGCAACGTTATCGAAGCCGCCAACTGCCATCGGGGAAAGATTTCACGAATCGTTCACATCTCCAGTCTGGCCGCGTCGCACCCGGCGCCCGCCGCCGCGCCCGCCCGCGAAGAAGATGCTCCCGTTTCTGTCTCGGAATACGGTAAGAGCAAGCTGGCTGCGGAAAAGGAAGTCCTCGAACGCTGCCAAGTGCCTTTCACCATCCTTCGCCCACCGGCGGTGTACGGGCCAAGAGACGATGGTTTTCTGGCGTTGTTCCAGACTGTACGGCGGCATTTTGTGCCGAGATTCAGCGGGGGCATCGAATCGCTGAGCATGATTTTTGTGAAAGACCTGGCCGAGGGCACGGTGACCTGCCTGACTCATCCCGCCGCCGAAGGTCGAACCTACTTTGTCGCGTCGCCGGAGGTGGTGACGGTGCGCGGCTTTTGCAAGGAGATTGCCCGGCAGTTGAACGTGTGGACGCTGCCGTTGTGGCTGCCGGTGCCGGCGCTCTGGCCGGTTTGTGCGATGACCGAACTGGTCTGCCGGCTGATGGAAAAGCCAAGCCTGCTGAACCGGCAGAAGTACGGCGAATTGCGTGTGCCGGGTTGGGTTTGCGACGCGACCCGTCTGCGCAACGAGGTCGGCTTCGTCGCCTCCACGCCACAATCGGATGGCATCCGGCAAACCATTGCGTGGTATCGGGAGAATGGATGGCTTTAGGCGTCGGCGCAAATCGTGAGAACGAACACCGTGACCCGGCATTATACGTTTGTTGATTACGCCACCCAAGGTTACTTGGCACTGGTGGCGGTCTTGATTTTGTTGCTGCACGGCAACGCCGTCCCACTCTGGCCGTGGCTGGTCTTGGCGCACGCCGCCTGCATCGCGGTCGTGCATCTGCTGATTCTGGGTCACGCGCGGTTTCCGTCGAACCGGCTTTTGGATTTCCTCCGACACTACTATCCGATTCTGCTCTACACGGGATTTTACCGGGAAACCGGCGAATTGAACCAGATGACGATGACGGGCTACCTCGACCCAACCTTCATCCGCTTGGATCAAGCAATCTTTGGCGCACAGCCAAGTCTGACCTTCATGCAAAGCCTGCCGTTCTGGCCCATCAGCGAAGTCATGTATGCCTCCTACTTTTCGTATTACCTCATGATTGCCGGCGTGGGGCTGGCGCTGTTCCTGCGGGAGCGGCGGCAGTTCTACCATTACGTTTCAGTCGTTTCCTTCGTGTTCTACGTCTGTTACCTGATCTACATCTTCTTTCCGGTTATGGGCCCGCGGATTTTTCAACAGGCGATCAGTGGGTATGAATTACCGCTTGAGGTTCAACCAGACGTTGTCCCGAATTTTCCGGCGGCGGTTCAAGCGGGCCTGTTCTTCCGGATCATGGTTTGGATTTACAACACCTTCGAAGCACCCGGTGCGGCGTTCCCCAGCAGTCACGTCGCGGTGGCGCTGACGACCGTGTATTTCTCATTCCGCTACTTGCGGCCGATCCGCTTCATCCACCTGATTGTGGCGCTGCTGCTGTGCCTTTCCACGGTCTATTGCCGCTATCACTATGCGGTGGACGTGGTGGCGGGAGTGATGACCGGGTTGGTGCTCGTGCCGTTGGGCAACTGGCTTTACTTCCGCTTTCGTAAACCGCTCGAACAAGCAGTGCCGGCCAAAGCAGCGGCACCCGACAACGCAACTCAAAGCGGTCGCTCGTAAACGCGATAGGTCTTGTAGGCTTTGCCACCAAACAATTCGATGACCCGCTGCATCGCCGTATTGTCTTCCAGAATCCACGAGGCTTCCACCGACCGGAATCCCAGTCTGAAACCAGCGCGCAATCCTTCGGCCAACATCGCCGCCTCAATGCCGCGCCCGCGATACCTGGCCTTCACACCAAGCGTGATGGCGCGGCAAACATCGGGCACCTTCCAACCCAGGACGTAAGGCAGGAAGCCGAGCAGCTTTGGCGTGAGCATGCGTCCTTTGAGCGGTTTGAAGGCCTGATTGAAATCCGGCATCGCCAGCAAAAAGCCCACCGGCTCTTGCGGTGTCTCGGCCACGTAGGCAAGGCCATCCGTTAGCAGTGGTTTCAGACGGCCAGCCATGAAATTGATTTCGGCATCGGTCATCGGCACAAAGCCCCAATTGTTCTGCCACGCCTCGTTGTAAACCGCCTTCACCTTCACCAGGGTTTTCGCCAGATTCTGCCGCCGGATTGGCACGATGACGATATCCGGCTCGCGCTTCTTGAATTTGTTCGCGATGCGCTCGAACCGCTCCATCGGCGCATTGGCAAGATCGAAAAAATAAGCGAGCAGGTCCTTCGCCTTCGTGAACCTTTCGCCGGCCACCAGGTCTGCGTAGTAGGGCGGGTTGTAAGTCATCATGAACACCGGCGAAGAATCGAAACCGTTCACCAGCAAACCACCTTCTTCATTGGTCGTGGGATTGAGCGGCCCAAGAATCTTTTTAAGTCCCTTGCTTCGCGCCCAATTTGTGACCGCCTCCATCAACGCGTGAGCGACGGCGCGATCATTGACGCACTCGAAGAAGCCGAAGAACGCCGAGTTCTCCTTCTGGTACGAGTTGAAATTCCGGTCCACGATGCCAGCGATGCGACCGACATCGCGACCGTTTTGAGACGCGACCCACAACTGCATCTCCGTGTGCTCAAACAGCGGGTTCGTGTCCGAAAACACCTTCTTGAGGTCGCCTAGCAGCGGCGCAACCCAGTGGGGGTCGGTTTGGTAAATGCGATAGCTGACGTGCAGGAAGCGACGAATGTTTGCGCCATTTCGCGACAACGGAATGACAGTATGCTCGCTCATAAAAGACAGGCCGCCAGATGCATCCGGCACCTGGCGGCCAAATTGGTTGCGGGGCTGGGATTTGAACCCAGGACCTCAAGGTTATGAGCCTTGCGAGCTACCAGGCTGCTCCACCCCGCGATCCAGAAACACCATTGTGCCGGAGCTTCGCACGACCGCAAGACCTATTATCCGCTCCCATCACGCGCGTTGGGCTGCACGCCGCCGAGCGAATCACTGAGGAATCGGGAAGAAATCCGCCTTCAATCCCTTCAGCCCGTTGATCAAAAATTGAATCGCCACCGCCGCCAGCAGCAAACCCATGATACGCGTCGTGATTTTTACCGCGATCGGACTAAGCCACCGCGCGCCGTGCGCCGAAACGCGAAAGATCACATAACTGACGAACGCCACCGCTGCGATGCACACGTAAAGCGCCACATGCTGCGCCACACCGGCGGCCTTCGTTTGCAGCATAATGGCCGTGGAGATCGCGCCCGGCCCGGCCAGCATCGGCACGGCGAGCGGCGTGATGGCAATGTCCGCCTTCTCAGCGCCAGCGCTGGTTTCCTCGGTGGTTTCCTGCACGCGCGAGCGTTGCGCCTGCAACATATCCAGCGCCACGATCAACAACACGATGCTGGCGGCAATTTGAAACGACGGGATGGTGATACCGAGAAACCGAAAAATGATTTCGCCCGCAACGGCGAACACCAGCAGCACACCGGCCATGACGAAGCACGCCAGCCGTGCCATCTTGATGCGTTGCGCCGGCGTGTCCTGCGGCGTCATCGTTAGAAACGCCGGCACCGTGGCGACCGGGTCAACGATCACAAACAGCGACCCGAACGCGAACAGCGTAAATTCGAGCAAATCCCGTTGGTTCATACAGAGCAGGGCGACATGATCGCTTCGGACATGCCGTGAATGATTTTCTTGTCCGCCGGACACACCGTCGCCAGCACGCCGCCCAGTTGCGGACGCGCCGCGTCACCGTCGCCGGCCACAAAATAATATGGGCACAACCGCACACGGCCTTTCATCGGCATCACTTCATTACGATTGAAGTCGAACCAGGTCGCTGCGACAAGTCCCGGTTTGTGGAATCGTTGCAGCACGCGCGGTGATTCTTGGAAATGCTTGATGGCGTCAGCCATCGCCGTGGCCCAATCCGCGTGCGACAAATCGCTGCCCAGAAAAACCCCGCGTGCGCCCCACGCGTGCGCAGAAAAGCCGGACACTTTCAAAACCAACTCGCGCTCCTTCTGCGAAAAGCTTTTGAGCTGATGCCAGTCGGTCAGGTTCAATTCCGGGATGACGGCCTGCGGCGGCAACGGCGCGGGGTCAACGATCCACGTGTACGGGACAAGTTTCTTGAGCCGGTTGAGAAAACCCTCGCCTAATTCCTGACGCCAGAAGTCGTGCAGGTTGCGATTCCAGAGCAGCGCGAACAGCATCTTCTCCTCGAACACCGGCTTGGGCGGCGGCGTGAGGCGGATGCGTTTGGCCGCGGCCAGTTCAAAAATCTTTTTTGAGTTCGGCACATTGGCTAGGTCGAATAACTCGAAGAAGCGATACACCGCGTCGCCGTCGGCGAAACTGGTGAATTGTGAATCGTGAATTGTGAATCGTGGGCCAAGCTGCTCGCACAGCCAGCGCGTTTCCGGCTCGTAAGTCGCGGATTCCTCGGACACCACGATGCGCACTGCTGGCGCGTCGCCGAAGATGCTGGCGAACCCACGCAACATTCCGTCCGCACCTCCAATCAATGTAGGACAGGCGTCGCGCCTGTCTCCATTCTCTTTCCCGGAAGTTTGAGACAGGCGCGACGCCTGTCCTACGTTGGCATACGTCTGATTCAGCCACGCTGTCAGCCCGATGCCGCCCGGCACGGAATCCAGTTCCGTCACGCTGAGGCCGTGCTCGGTGATGAGCAGGTCGGGGCGGATGACGCGCGGCAATTCGTTCTTGAAGACGGCGGATCGCTGAAGCTCGATGAGTTCCGCCGGCTTGCCGAGGTCGAGCCACTGCGCGACCCACGCGGGCATTTTTCCCTCGGCGCTTTTGCGATAGAGTAAATTGACCGCGCGATAAAATTGCAGCAGCACACGACCCAGCGATTCGATTTCCTTCGCCAGGTCCGCGCCCAGCGGGAACGGGGCAGGGGAGATGCGCCACTCGTGGCCGGCGAACAGGCCGCCGGGCGGGAGCGCATCGCGAATGGCCATCGCTGCTTGTTGGGGCGACATGGCTGGAATCTGTCTGACAAACCGCCGACTGACAAGCGTGTGGGTGATAGGGACATCGCGCTGTCTATGCCACCCGCGCCGCCAGTTGCAGTGGGTGGGGCGAGACTACTGACCTGCCGCGACGGTGCGCGCGCACGGCGGGCGAGCCGGCTCGCGAGGACGCTCGCCCCACCAGTGAACGGACTTGCTGCGGCTGTGGCTTCGACCAGCGCCGCGCTCCTCAAATCTGAAGCGGGAAATCAGGTGAACCGCAAATACGCTAAATACACGAAACGGATTTCAGAGATTCTTTGTTCGCGTATTTCGCGTGGTTCACGGTTGATGATTTTCTGGTCAGGCGATTCAGGGTAGCCCGATCCGAGCAGGACTGGTCAACCCCGCTTGCCCCGCCGACTTGCCGTGCCCAAGCATGGCGAATGCGGTAGTCAGATAAAGGAGGGCATGCAAGCGTTGCCATTGCGTGACAAGTTCCGATCCGCCTGTTAGCTTTTTGGTGCAACAATTGTGATAAACTGAATACCAACGAAATCATCATGCGCTCTGACATCATCAAGAAAGGCTTTGAACGCGCGCCGCACCGCTCGCTGCTCCGCGCCACCGGCTCCATCGAATCCGAAGCCGACTTCGGCAAGCCGTTCATCGCCATCTGCAACTCCTACACCGACTGCATCCCCCGGCCATGCCCACTTGAACGAGGTCGGGATGCTCGTGAAACGCCTCGTGCGTGAGGCGGGCGGTGTGTTCCCGGTTTTATGCCCGCGAACGTCTCTGGGAATGTGATTGCATCTTTCCCGGCTCTTGCTTAGAAGAACGCCAGTCCAGTGACGCCGGCCCGAGAGGGAGACTCTCTGAAGCACGCGCGGCAATGAACACAAGATTCGACTTCAGTGAGCAGTGCGCTCGACGGCCTGCGAAGGCCCGCCACGGTGATTTTGTTTGCTCGACCAAGAGGCAACTATGAAGACTCAAGACAACTGGCATTCCCATACTCAAAGGCTGGTGCTGACGTGCCTGCTGTTTGCCGCAACCTTCCACAGCCGGGCCACCACGATTCAGTGGATCAACAGCGATGGCGGGAACTGGAGTGTCGCCACCAATTGGAGTCCGGCTCAAGCGCCCGGCCCGGCGGACACGGCCGACATCACCGCCAGCGGGGACTACACAGTCAGCCTCGATGTGGACGCCAGCATCGCCGGCCTGAACATCGGTGGAGCCGGTGGGACGCAAACGTTCGCGTTGAGCGCCAATACCCTCACCCTGAGCGGCGACTGCGTGGTCGGCGTCAACGGACGATTCCAGCTTTCTGGGGGGACGCTTGCGGGCACGAATACCCTGAGCGGGACGATGGAATGGACCGCTGGAACGATTGGGAGCAACGTGGTGCTGACGGTGGGGAGCAACGCGGTACTGACGATCAGCGGGAGTGGCAGCAAGTATCTTGCTGGCAGACTGAGGAACACCGGGATGGTCCTTTGGCAGCATGAGGCGGGCGGTACGTTTTTGTCGGCGGGTGGAATTGTGGAGAATCTGGCGGGTGGAGTGTTCGACGTGCAGAGCGACGTGGGGTTCTACGGCTTGGCACCCGGAGTATTTGAGAATGACGGGGTGCTGCGGAAGACGGGCGGCGCGGGAACCTTCAACTTGTGCGACAACTGGGGCATGGTGCTGACCAACCGCGGCTTGGTGGAGGTGCAGATTGGGAAGATGGAGTTTTCGAGCGGGGGTTCCGGCGATGGCCGCTTTCAGGCAGCAACCAACACCGAGGTGATTCTCAGCGGTGGCTACACGGGGTTGGCGGGGTCGGCAATGGACGGGCTGGGGTGGCATAGCTTCAGTGGTGGAGTGTTCAGCGGAGAAATGAACGCGGCGCGGCTGTGGCTGGGACAGGCATCACTTGAAGGCGCCCTCACTGTAACCGATGAGATGAGTTGGACCGGCGGTACGATAGGGAGCGACGCGGTGCTGACGGTGGGGAGCAACGCGGTACTGACGATCAGCGGGAGTGGCAGCAAGTATC
>JALOTT010000498.1 GCA_025457745.1 Verrucomicrobiota bacterium | reverse complement strand
AGCTCATAGCGGGTAGTATCTAGTCATATAACTAGATACTGCAACAAAAAAATGAAACCCGCATAGACCTCATCTAGTCGAGAGCCAAACTCCAGGGGCTTGCACTCCGTGCGAGCCGCTTCTATTTCATCAGCCGATAGAACCGGTTGCCCGTGGGTGGATTGACAACGAGGGTCTTGGTCGTGCCGCCAGCCCACGCCAGCCCGCGAACCCGCTTGCCAGTCCGGGCAGCTTCATTTAGCTTCAGGCCATGAGTTTGGTCATCGAGCAGACACAGGCTGTCCCGTTGGCGCAGGACCCGGACGGAGTCATCCGCGTGGCTGGCACGCGCCTGACGCTGGACACGGTCGCGCACGCCTTCGAGCGCGGGGCGACGGCCGAGGAAATCGTCCAGCAATACCCCGTTCTGCCGCTGGCCGACGTGTACGCCGTGCTCGGCTACCTGCTGCGGCACCAGTCGGAAGTCGCTGCCTATCTCGCCACGCGCGCGAAACAGCGGGCGACGGTACGCACGCAGAACGAGCGCCGATCTGATCCCAAGGGAATTCGGGCGCGCCTGTTGGCACGGCGTGCCCAAGCCGCCTGAAAGGGGTAAATGGTCCGCCTCGCCTTCGACGAGAACTTCAACAACGACGTCCTGCGCGGCCTGTTGCGGCGCAATCCCGCCTTGGATGTGGTGCGCGTTCAAGACGCGGGCCTGCGGAGCGCAGACGACCCGGCGGTGCTGGCCTGGGCTGCGGGGGAAGGGCGCGTGCTCGTGAGCCATGATGTTTCCACCCTCACCGCTTACGCCTACGCGCGGGCGAAAGCCGGCCAGCCGATGCCCGGACTGATCGAAGCCGGCCCGGACGTTCCCATCGCCACAGCCATCGCCGACCTGCTCTTGCTTGCCGAAGCTGGTGAACCCGGCGAATGGGAAGGACAAGTGCTTTACCTGCCGCTCCGCTGAACGCGGCGGTGCTCGTGCTGCTGCCCCAGCTGCAAACCACTACGGCTTAAACAAGCGATAGAACCGATTCCCAGTTGGCGGATTCACGATGAGGGTTTTGGTCGTGCCAACGTCTTGAATCGGGGCGGTGACGTTGCTCCAGTTCACCGAACTGACATTGGTGTTTTGTTGCAACGTCCAACCGGTCGAAGGCGAGGGCCAGGAAACGGTTACGGTGTTGGTGGTTGTGCGGGCGATGGAGAGCAATGGCGCTCCGGGCGTTTGCACGGCGGCAATCACGCCCCAGAAACCACCGTCCTCAGTGTAGTTCCCGCCGCAAATGCCGCACAGAGCGCGGTTCGCAGGAAGCACACGACAATGGTCAGCGTCACTCCGAAGAGTTGCCACCGCGTTTGGATTCGCTCCAAAGTTGATTGTTTAATCGTGTCAGTAAACCGTGGTACTCTCGGTTTCAGCGGCCGAGTTTTGCCTGTCACTGGTCGTGACGGTCACATTGAGAAGGCTCTCGCCAGCCTGCACACCCTTGGCGGTGATTGTGCAAGTGAACGATTGCTTCGGCGCGAGAGCTGGAACAACCGGCCAGGAGACACTATCCCCGCTCACGATGCCGCCAGCGGAAGCGTTAACAGGAATGGTTTGCCCAGAGAAAAGTGCCGCGACGGCAACTTGCTTGATAGTCCGCGTTGAGTCCTGGTTCGCGACGCGCAGTGTGAACGTGGTGGTTTCGCCGACCTGGATCGGATCAGGGTCGTCAACCACCTCAAGCAGCACGCCGGTCGGGCCAGTCCACTTGGTACAAGCATGGCTCGAAGCCGCAACGCCCTGGGATGAGGTGACGTTCGCCGTGTTACAGAAGCTGCCTGGTTCCCGCGATGAAATCTTGACCGTGAGCATCCTGCTGTCACCGGCTGAAATTTCGGCCAGATTCCAAGTCGCGATACCACCGTTCACAGAGCCGCCCACGGCCTCCACAATAACGGTTTCGGCGGCGGCCGTATCCGTGACGACCACGCCAGTCAGTGGGACTTTTCCTGTGTTTTTGACAACAATGCTGTAGCTGGCGGTGCGATTGACGAGGAGGCGCTTGTCGGCCGTGTTGTTCTTGATCGTGACGCGAGGTGACAGGATCTTCGTCAGCAGTTGCCTCGCTTCCCGCTCCATCTCTTTCCGAACCTCTTTAGGCAGGGGCGTCAAGGTGCCGGTGCCTTGATCAAACATTTGCCCGTCCGGAACAATGACCGTAATTTGTCCGCCTTGATCCGTTGCATAGACGGCCACGGCAGTTCCACCGAGAATAGCCACGTCGCCCTCCGCCGTGATCATTAAATGACCGCCTCCCTGGCGGACGCCCACCACGCCGTTGGGAACCTTGACCTCAAACTTGGACTGCACCGATAACGGTTTAAAGATGGCGAATAGAACGCCAGTCCGCAGATCAAGTTGCGTATCGGTCACCGGAATGTTGCCGTCGCTCCCCGAAGCGAGTTTGTCCAATGCCAGAAAGGTGTTCTCATGAAGCCGGAGTGCCGCATACAAGTCTTTCTTCTCATGATGGCATTTGCCCTCCTTGTCGGCAGGGTTGCTGTCCTGCCCCTCCAAACGCAAGTCCACCAACGAATCGGCGGTCGTCTGGACGACAGCGCCGGCGGTCAGCGAGTCGCCGACTTGCAGCGGCTGCCAAACATTGTTGGCACTGGCGAATCTGGCCGATCCCTGGATTTGCGTTACCTCGGTCGCGCCTTGGTTGGTGATTTGGGCAACCAGCTCATGGTCGCCGGTGGTCACGATCAACGCCGTGCCCAAGGTGATAAGACAGTTGGAATAATTGCGATGTATTTTCATATCACTGCTGTCCCGTTAAGGTTTTCATGACAACCATTACAGCCCTATAAAATCTGCGTTTTCTCGTTGTCCGGTCATTTTTCGATTTCAATTCTGCGA
>JALOTT010000497.1 GCA_025457745.1 Verrucomicrobiota bacterium | reverse complement strand
CCGCCCCGAACGTCCTGAAGAATTTCACAAACACCGGGACGGGCAGCGCCACAACCACCGGTGTGGGGACGATTGTCTACCGCGCACAGAATGCAGCCGCGGAGGCGGGCGGGTTCGACATGTGGGGAGGCGGCACGACGACTGGAAATTTCGACGGGCCGGACGGCAACAGCGGATTGAGGACATTCACCGTGCAATTGGACCTGACCCCGGCCGGCGGCTACAACGGGACGAACCACTTCGGCAAGGTGACCTGGTTCGACGCTGCGCTGGGACCACTCGGCACCTTCATCTACACCGCCGCCAGGAACTTCGGGGCGATCCTGATTTCTCAGGCGGGCGGTTCGACCGGCACAATCAGCGCGCTGTCCCTTTACCAGCAGGAACTGCCGGCCAACACCTATGCCTCGTGGATCGGCGGCTTTGCCTTCGCGGGCTTCGTCAATCCGGACCTCGGCGCCACCGGGGATCCGGACCATGACGGTTTGCCAAACGCCGTGGAGAACCTCATGGGCAGCAGCCCGGAAGTATTCAGCCCGGGCCTCACGGCTGTTGCGTCGTCTGATGGCACCCTGGTGTTCCGCCACACGCTCAACGCGACTCCGGCCGGCGACTTGCAAGCCTCTTACGAATGGTCCACCAACCTGGTGAACTGGAATGCCGGCGGCGCCACCGCGGGCGGCACGACGGTGACCTTCAGTGATCCGCCCGTGGTGATCACGCCGGGCACGCCCGACTTGGTCGAGATTGCTGCAACGGTCAGTGGGATCGCGCTGACGGGCATCTTTGCCCGCTGCAAGGCGACCCTGACACCGGAATTCTGAAAATCCGCACATGTGGCGCAATTCCGCATTTTTAATACGCATAACCGCATTGATTTCCAAGCTCACTTTGATACTTTCGCTTTACATTGTAATCGTCAAATCCCACTGATTCGATTACCCCAAAACCCCAAAACCCCAAATCCCGCTTCACCCATGAAACCCGTCTTGTCGCGAGCACGCCGACGCGGCTTTGCGCTCGTCGTCACCCTCTCGCTGATGATCATGCTGACCGTTATCGCGGTCGGTTTGTTATCATTATCCGCAGTCACGCTGCGTTCCAGCAGCCAGGGTGACGCCCTCGCGATTGCCCGCGCGAACGCACGTGTGGCACTCATGCTCGCAATCGGCGAGTTGCAGAAACAAGCGGGCCCGGACCAGCGGGTGAGCGCCGCCGCCAGCCTCATCGGCATGCCGCAAAATCCGAATTGGACCGGCGTCTGGCGTGCCGATCAGGATGATTCCCAACCGGTGTGGCTCGTCAGTGGCGAAAAGCCCGATCCGGCGGTTGCCTTGACGGGTGTTTCCTCCGTGTCACTGCTTGCCGCCAGTCCGAACAAGCCGGACTCGCCGGAGTTGCGTGTTCCGCTGGTCCAAATCACCAGACCGAAGAGTGAGGGTGGCTTTGGCTGGTGGGTCGGCGATGAGGGAGTGAAGGCACGCGTCGATCTCGCCAAGCCCAGGAACGCCCCTTCCGACAACCGCCCGCGCCTGCTGCTCTCCCAGTCGTCGCTCGAGCCCGGCCTGCTCGCCCTCGGCAGCGGATTCGAACAACTCGGGCCCGACACCAAGCTCGACAAGAAGACCCTGATTTCCATGAGGACCTTGGATTTCGCCTCCTCAAACGACGACCTGCACCGCAGCCATTTCGACGATCTCACCTCCGGCGGCTACGGGCTTCCGGTCAATATCGCCCAAGGCCGCCTGAAAACCGACCTCTCCATCCTTTTCGACCGCTCGCAACAGAACAAAACCTTCTCCACGGACTATCTCGGGGCCAGGGGCAACAATGGCCTGCCGACCCAGACCTACACCGTCAGTTCACCCGAGAAATTCTATCTCAGCGACACCATCCGCACCCGCGTTGCCGGCGGCACCGGCCCGAATTGGGGGATTCTCTGGAACTATGCGCGCCAGTGGAGGAATCTCTCAGGCCAGCAAATGCCGCTGATTCTCTCATCCCCGGTCGTCTCAACGGATCCCCGCACCCACGACTGGCTGCCCTACAAGGCGGCCGGGACCGGTGCCACCTTCAATCAGGACACCCAGCACACCAACAGCCCGGTCACTCCGGTGATCTCGCATCTGCAAATCGGATTCCGCCTGCAAACCCGCCCCACCGGGCAGCCGGACCGCTACCAGTTGCAAATGCAGATCAAACCGGTGGTCGGCATTTGGAACCCATACAACGTGCCCATCGCCGCCAACAAATACATCTTCGACTGGGGCATATTCCCCTGGCTGCGCTACGGGTCGGGCATGTCCACTGGCGGACAGGTTTTACTGCCTCCCGATACCGATGCTGGCGGCTCCACGGCCGCGGTGGTCGAAGTCTGGATGCGCGATCAGTGGAAATTGGTGGAGAGTGCCGCCATCAAAGGCAGGACCCGCTTCACCATGGAAACCGACCCGGTGGACCTGCAACCCGGTGAATTCAGGCTGTTCTCGGTTTCCGCATCCACCGACATGAGCAGCAGGAACAGGTTGAGGCCGGCTTGGAACGAAGAAGGAGCTTACGTGACGGATTTGATCAAGGCGAATGGCAACCCGGCCATCCTCACCGGAACCCTGCCGGATGGATCCCCACGCTACATCTGGATCGGCGACATGTTCCTGGATGATGTGCAAAAAGCCGCCGCAGACGCCTGGGGTCCGAGCACCCGCGCCCGTTTCCCGGACGTCCTCATGGACAACTCGACGCATGGTTTCCTGACGTTCAAAGCCAATAATGACAATGGCTCGATCACCCGCTGCGGCGATATCTGGAACACCGGCACTGGCAATCCCTCCGTGCCGGAGCGCATCCTCTCCGGTGCCACCACCGGCACCTTCACCAAAAAGGCGAAATAC
>JALOTT010000112.1 GCA_025457745.1 Verrucomicrobiota bacterium | reverse complement strand
TTGGCGAACTTGATCTTTCCGGGAGTTATCCGGATACAGTGCTGACCATTCTGCGGGCCTGTTTCGTTGTCGGCCCGGCATTTGATAATCCGTAACGGGAGCGGACAAAACAGGGTGGGCGGCTTTCTGCCCGAATCCAAGTGTTTCCGCAACGAATTCCAGCCCGTCCGGCGACGAAGATGCAAATGGCGCAACGAACACCGCCAAGCCCAGCGCCACCAGCAAACCATATCCGACAAACGCGCCCCATCCCGCCGCACCGGTGGGCCTTCCGCCATTGACGATCAAATCGGGTCGCGTGCGCTGAATGGACAGCAGCACCAGCGCGCTGATGAGTCCCTCACCAATGCCAATGAACACGTGAACGCCTGCCATCGCCGCGAAAGCCGCCGACCAGCTCACCGTGCCTGACAGCGCAAGCTGCCCCGCGCAACTGATCGAAGCCAGCACGGTCGAGAACCAACCCGCGAAAGCGATGGCCGTTACCCGCCCGCGAGAACCCGGCAGCCAGCGGCACAACAGCCGGTAAACGGCGTAACCCGCCATCACGGCAACGATGCCCATGTTGAAAATGTTCGCCCCCAGCGCCGACACGCCGCCATCCGCGAATAGAAAGCATTGCACGATCAGCACCGTCGTCACCACCACGACGGCGGCGCTCGGTCCCAGCAACGCGGCAACGAGCACGCCGCCAATGAGATGTCCCGACGTTCCCGCCGCCACGGGAAAGTTCAGCATCTGCGCCGCGAACAGAAATGCCGCCGCCAGTCCGAGCAGCGGAACTTTGCGCGGCGGCAGTTCGCGCTTCACCCGCCGCAACGCAAGTCCCACCCCAGCCACAGCCAACACAGTTGTTGCCGCCGCCGTTTTCCCGTCAATGAATCCGTCAGGGATGTGCATGATTCAAGGCTTGGCCGGCGCGGCTTCGGTGGTTTCTTCAAACATCGTGTTGCGGTCGAAGTTCAACCAGTGTTGCAACGACACACCACGCACGTCCTGGAAATATGCGGGCGGCGTTCCGCCGTGGCGTTTCACGAGTTCCGCCATGTCGGTCGCGATGCGCTTGGCGAATTCCGGCTTCAGCCGCAGCCGCAAGCGCCGGTCGCCGTAAATGAAAACCGCCTCGCACGCGGATGCATTCGTGAGCACGGTGATGGTTCCGCGTCCGAGGCTCGCGCCGGTGGCCACCTGCAAACCGTCATTCACGCAACTCAACGGCGGCTTCGACCCGGCATGGCTTTCGACTCGCAACTCGTCCAAAGCGACTCCGAAATGTTCCCGCGCAGCCAATCCCATTTTCGCTCCGACAATCGAATAGGTGCCGAGATGGCGATGCAGTTCGCTGGTCAGCACCGTTGCCTTCCATTCTTCGAGGCCGTGGCGCGTGATGATTTGCGGCGCGATTTCGCGCACGTCGGACATCAGCCGCTCCGGGTTGGTGGGAAACTCGGCGAGCACCACCGTGGCCCGCGCCGGCAACATTCGTAGCGTGGCCGTGAGAGCATTTCGCACGTCGTCGGCATTCAAAGGTGTGACCTCTTGCCAATCAGGTTGGTCGTTGATCGGCGAAGTCTTAACCAGCGAAGCCTGGCCAAGACGCAACGCAACCAAGTCGTCCCACAGACGTAAATGCCTTGCCCGAACCAGTTCCGCCCCGCGCCCGGCGCTGTGCAGACGGACGATGAGCTTCGCCGCCGGTGAATCCACCGCGCGCAGGTCGTTGAGCAACGCCTCGTCGAAAACGGGCGCGGTGGCGTCATCGGGCCAGTGGACCGCCTCCACGCGCAATCCGGCGGCGGCGATCTTCTTCATGGCTTCCAGGTCACGCCGGGCGTTCCAAGACCGCTGGGTGGCATTGGTACCCGTGCCCGCCCAAATCACGGCTGCGATTTGATCGGCCAGTTCCGGCTTGGCATCAAGAGCATCGGCCAGATTCGTGAGCGGGCCCAGGCACACGTAGAGCACCCGTTGGGGCGCCACGCGGAAAATGAGATGGATGAGGCTCGTGGCCTTCTGCAAACCCATCAACGGAATGGCCGGCTCGCCAAGTTGCGCCCAATCCAACCCGGTGGCGTTGGTACGAAACGGCGGTGGCGGCGCGGTGAGCGAACGGCCCACGCCTACCGCTACACCATCCACCTTCAGAAAGCCCAGCATCCGGCAGACGTTGGTAGCCCCAAGGTCCGGCGGGCTGACGCCGTCGCTGGTGACCACGGCCACGACCTGAAAGTGAGGCGAGGCGAGCAGCAAAGCCAGCGCGCGGGCATCGTCCGCCGCCATGTCCGTGTCCACGATGACGGGCGGGCCGGTGTGGGCGCGGACGGGCACGGCGGCGAGCATGAAGAATATCGCCAGCAGCAGCGCAACCACACCGGTTAACCGAAATCTTGCCGCAAGCCAACCCATCGCCGTTGGCGTCATACTTTTATGTTGTTGCATGATACGACTATTGCGTTCACACTTCGCGGCATGAACGTAACACTTAAATTAAATTCGGGTCAAGCGCCGGCTTCGCGCCGCGCTTGGAGGACACTTCAAACCCTCAACGCGGCTTTCGTTGGTTTGCTGCTGGCGGCGGGAATCGGCCACGCGGAGACACACACAAACCTCCAAGCCGTAGATGCCGTCGGCAAAAGCGCATGGAGCGTCTCGTTTCCCTTCGCCATCACGGGCGTGCTGCTTTGCAACCCGGACGAGATGCTCGATTCCACGCCCAATTTCCTGCCGTACAACGAGGGCGAAAATGCGGGGAAGCTGGGCGGCGAATGGCAGATTGCCTTTCAGGCGGTGGAACAAGGCGACCGTGGCGGCACGTTCTGTTACATGGCGCAGAACTATGGAAACCAGTCGGGGATTCGTAACAGCGACTTCAGCTACACAAACGAGGCGTGGACGGCTGAAATCCTGCGGTTGAACTTCGATCCGGCTACGATGCATCAGTTCCGGGCTGGGGATTTGATCGAAGTCACCGCACGGAAGTCGCTGTTCTACGGCGGCAAGCGCAACATCAACGAAGCCCACGGCAATGATGCGACCAATAACTTCGAACTGCGGCTGGTCACGGCCAATTACGGTCTGCCCGCGCCCGAAGTCATCACGCTGGCGGACGTGAAGAGCGCTGACAGCAATTACATTTTTGACCAGACGCGCGCCACGGGAGGGGAGCATTATCAAGGCATGCGCGTGCGCATCAACAGCCTCACACTGACGACCACCAATGGTTGGAATCCGACCAACACTTGGGGTAACCGGCTCTGCACGACCACCGATGGCACGGGCCGAACCTTCTCCCTGCGGCATCCGCGCTACAGCCTGGGCAACGCGCCGGCCGGCACGTTCGACGCCATTGGCATTTTCAACCAGGAATCCGGCTCCGGCAGCCAGGGCACGAATGGCTACGAGTTGTTCGTGCAGCAGGTCATCCCGCAGGACACGCCGGAACTGAGCATCGCGGCCAAAGCGGCGATCTCTTGGCCGGTCAGTGGGGCCGCGTTCGCTTTGGAATACGTGGCAGACGTGAATTCAACCAACTGGACGGTTCTCTCGAACGCGCCGGT
Source organism: Verrucomicrobiota bacterium (assembly GCA_025457745.1). Lineage (GTDB taxonomy): Bacteria > Verrucomicrobiota > Verrucomicrobiia > Limisphaerales > JADLHS01 > JALOTT01. The sequence goes on along the minus strand of JALOTT010000112.1, from coordinate 6,316 downwards.
GACGATCGAAGGCCGAAACACCGTGCTGGATGATTTGACAAATCCGCAACGCTTTTACCGTTTGCGCAAAACGAATTGAATCGCCGATTCACACGCATGAACTGGGGCGTCTGGGAAAACCGGTGTCCCATCCGGGCGGGTGGCCAATCGCCAGATCGTGGCGATTGCCACCTCCGCCCGCCGTCAAGCCAGGAGACGCGCCAACGCGTGGGACACGCGCCAGCCTTCACGCTGATTGAGTTACTGGTGGTGATGGCGATCATTGGTCTGCTGGCAGGCTTGTTGTTGCCCGCGCTCTCGCGCGCGAAAGAGAAAGCGAAGATCGCGAAAGTTCACGTCGAGCTTTACGGCATCGGGCTGGCGCTCCAGATGTATGCCGATGACTACGAGGGACAACTGCCACCGGTGCGTGTGAATTGCAACAGCGACCTGTCCGAGCATTGGTGTCAGTTGCCGATAGAACTGGCGGCGGAACGCTACCTGCCGCGCAGCGATCAGGGCGGGCGCGAGGCCAACATGGAGGACCCGTTCGATCCCGGCCACACTTACAAATACGCCGCGCCCGGGCCGCAACTGCTCAACGGCGATCCGTCGGGCAACTACGCGCTCTGGGTGCCGACCAATTTCCCCAGCCTCAGCGGCACTTCGGGTAAATACCATACTGATCCGAAAACCAGCCCCGTACGTTGGATTCTGTGGAGTCTGGGCCCCAAGCCGAAGAGCAAAAAGAGCCAGAGCACTTACGCACCGGTGAGCAGCGACACGTGGTATCGTCGGGGCGGCGACAGCGGCGTGATCATTCGCTATGCCACGCGGGATGGGATTCAGTTCAAAAGCCCGTGATCAGTGCGAGGACGATTGCGTGAGCATTTGACATGCGCTGGCGTTGACATAGGCTGGCGGAGTTGCCATGAAAAAACAAATCGCCGCCCGCTTCACGGTTTCGCTGCCGCCCGCCTTGATGCGGCAACTGGACGAAATGACCGCCGCGAAGGGCTACACCAACCGTTCGCTCGCCATCGCCGACATGATCCGCGATCACCTCATCGAGCACCGGCAGAAGACTGGCACGGAAGAAATCGCCGGGACGATCACGCTCGTTTACGACCACCACAAACAGCACGTTCAGGAAACGCTCACGGACATCCAGCACGACCATCACGACCTGATCATCTCAACCCTGCACGTGCATCTGGATCATCACAACTGCCTGGAAGTGCTCATCGTGCGGGGCAAGGCCGGGGTCATCCGCAAGATCGCGGATGAACTCATCGCAGCCAAAGGCGTGAAGCACGGCAAGCTGACGGTGACGACCACGGGCAAGGACTTGCCGCCTTGAGAACTGTTCAGGCGCGAGTGGGCGCGGGAGAAGCCGTGCAAATCTTCTTGGGCAAAAGCGTCTCGGCCAGGAATCCAATCTTCATTGCGGTTCGCCGGCCAATCCCAAGCGTTTCGTTGCCGCGGCCATTGCCTACCTCCGCCAGCACCTGGACGAGCCGGTTGGCATGGCCAACCTCGTCCGACACGTGGGCTTCGGCCGGGCGCGCATGTTCGGCCTGTTCAAAGCGCAGGAACTGCTCCGGCAGACGAAGCGCGCCGTGACGGAGATCGGCCTGGCAGTCGGGTTCAGTTCCGGGCAGTATTTCAGCACCGTGTCCGCACGATACAGTGGCGTTTCGCCGACGCATTTCCGTAAGGGGGGCAAGCCAACAAATCTGTCCTCACGCCCGAACTCCGCGAGGTGGCAGGGCGCATCATTCCGTGCGCGCCGTTTTGTCCGCGACACCCCAAAGACGGCGCGCACGGAGTGGTGCGCCCTACCCGGAAGGTTCATGGGAAAACGATGCCCGCGAAAATTCTCGCGGCCCACGAGGATTCTGACAGATCACAATATAGGGAGGCCTCGCGCCTCCGCGCCCGCCCCATCGCATGAAAATAGTCCTCGCCCGCAGGCCGGTGGTTTGTTTGAGTGAGGGCAATGCTCCGTTCGCCCAATGGCTCGAAAGAGCGAAAAAAACGAACGCCGTGATACTTTTGGGTTCACCCCAAGCCTTGGGCTGGGGTAACATGGTGAGGCGAGCAATCGGAGAAACGGCAGGCGAATTTTGATTATGGCGTGGGTGGAACAAATGCAATCGGTGAACTGGGGTCAGATGGCGGTTTATGCCCTGGGCGCCTACGTTCTGGGTTGTTTTGCCACGGGTTACTACCTGGTGCGCGCGCTCAGGGGCAGGGACATCCGCAACGTGGACAGCGGCAGCGTCGGGGCGCGTAACGTGAGCCAGGTGCTGGGCAAAAGCGGGTTTGTGCTGACAACGCTGGGTGACATCGCCAAAGGCGTGCTCGCGGTCTGGGCCACGCTGCATCTGACGGGTGATGATCATCTTGCGGCCTTGGTGATGGTCGCCGTCACCGTCGGGCACGTCTGGCCGGTGCAATTGTGTTTTCGCGGCGGCAAAGGGGTCGCCACCTCCCTCGGAGCACTGCTGGTTTATGACTGGCGGCTGGCGGTGACGTATGTCGTGATTTTTCTCGGCGGATTCGTCTTCACGCGCAAAACGATTTTGCCCGGCTTGTTCGGTTACGTGTGTCTGCCGGTGGCGGCGTTCTGGCTGGATCACGACGCCTTGCAAACCGGGGTCATTACGCTTCTCGGCGCGATAATTTTGGTGGCGCATCGCCGTAACATTGTGGAGGAATTTCCCGCGCTGGCCGCCCGGTGCGGAGTGACCGCCAAACCCGAACAACCCAAATTATGAGCGCACGTGAAGCCTTGGTGTTCAAAACCGCTTCGGAGGATTGGGAAGTCGAGCAGATTCACCGGCTCAACTACAAGACCTTCGTCGAGGAAATTCCGCAACATCAACCATCGTCGGCGCAACGGCTGGTGGACAAGTTCCACGCGGAAAACACTTATCTCATCTGCCTCAGCAATCAGAAACTCGTCGGGATGCTGGCCGTGCGCGGTCGCCGGCCCTTCTCGCTGGACCAGAAACTTCCCGACCTCAATTCGCATCTCCCGCCCGGGCGCACGGTTTGCGAAGTCCGTCTGCTGGCCATCGACAAGAAATTTCGCGGCGCGCGCGGCGGCCAGGTATTGTCGGGTATTCTGGCGCTGCTCTGGCAGCACGGCGTGGAAAAGGGCTACGACCTGGCCATCATCTCCGGCACCACGCGGCAGGCGAAGTTGTATCAGCACCTCGGCTTTGTGCCGTTCGGCCCGCTGGTTGGTGGCGGCGACGCGCAATTCCAGCCGATGTACGTCACGCTGGAAACCTTTGAGGTCACGGCCCGCGAGTTTTTGCGTTCCTCTCCGGCGCGTTCGTTTCACCCGAGCGCGGTGAACTTCCTGCCCGGCCCCGTCGCGGTGCGCCGGGAAGTGCGGCGCGCCTTCGAGCAGGCGCCCGAATCACACCGCGCCGACTGCTTCAAGTCGGACTTCCGCGCGACGCGGCAGACCTTGTGCGAACTGGTTGGCGCAGCCAACGTCGAGATATTGCTCGGTTCGGGGACCCTGGCCAACGACGTGGTGGGCGCACAGCTCACCCTTGAGGGGGCACGCGGTCTGGTGTTGAGCAACGGCGAGTTTGGCATCCGGCTCATTGACCAGGCGCGCCGGTTCAAACTGGATTTCGACCCGCTGGAATTCGCGTGGGGATCGCCGTTGGACCTGGCCGCGGTGAAGAAGCGTCTGGCGAAGAAACCCTCACCGGGCTGGCTTTGGTGCGTGCATTGCGAAACTTCGACCGGCGTGCTCAACGATCTCGCGGCGCTCAAAACCCTGTGCGCCGACCGCGGCGCGAAGTTGTGCGTGGACTGCATGAGCAGCCTCGGCACGCTGCCGGTTGATCTGGCCGGCGTGTATCTCGCTTCGGGCGCCAGCGGCAAGGGACTGCGCGCGTATCCCGGCCTTTCCATGGTGTTTCACCACCACGACGTGTCGCCCGCGCCCGGCCGTTTGCCGCGTTACCTCGACCTCGGCTACTACGCGCAACAGCAGGGGATTCCCTTCACGTTTTCCACTAACTTGTTGCACGCGTTGCGCGCCGCCGTGCGCCACCTGGACTGGAAGAAGCGGTTCGCGGACATCGCGGAGTTGTCCGTGTGGTTGCGGGCGAGCCTGGTCGAATTAGGCTTCGTCTTGATCGGCCAGAACACGCAGACTTCGCCCGCCGTCATCACCATCGCCCTGCCGCCGGAAATGGACTCGGTGAAAATCGGCGGTGCGATGCAGGAAGCCGGCTACCTCCTGAGTTACAACAGTGAATATCTCCGGCCGCGAAATTGGATCCAGATTTGTCTGATGGGCGAATGTTCGCGCGAGAAGGTGGTTTCGCTCGTGAACGCCCTGAACCGGACGTGCGGTCGCCGCCGACCCGTTGCAACGCCCGCTCAAGCTGCGTCGCCGGCGGTCACTGCCGACCCTCCCGCCGTCAGTCGCCGCGCTTCATCGGCCAACCCGCCATGACCATCGCTTTGTAGCCGCCCGCCAGCGAAAACACGTTGCGATAACCCATCCGCTGCGCCACTTCCGCCGTGAGCGCCGAGCGAAACCCGCCGCCGCAATACATGATGATCTCCGTGTTTGAATCGGGATACTTCTGCTCCAGATCGCGTTCGAGAATTCCCTTGCCCAGATGAACGGCTTCCGCGGCGTGGTCTTTTTGCCATTCGTGGTCCTCACGCACGTCCATGAGCACGATGCTTCGGTTGGTCGCCAGCCGTGCGCGGGCTTCAGCCACGCTGACTTCCTCCACGCGCCTTTTTGCTTCGTGGACGACCTTCAAGAAACCCGGTGAATGATCCATGCCGCCAAGTTAAATGCCGGGCCGGCGCGGTCAAACACATTTCGTTTGCGCGAAGTCGTTGGGGCGGTTAAGTCATCGCGTGCCTCCGTTCAAGTCCAATGCCGCACTGGCCGTCAGCCTGCTCTTCGCCGTGTTTCTTTGGGGTGGCAACAACGCAGGCACGAAGTTCCTGGTCAATTCCTGGCCGCCGATCTGGACCGGCGCAACCCGCTTTCTCTGCGCCAGCGTGCTGCTGCTGGCCGGCCTCCGCTGGACGGATTGGTTCGGCGGACGCAGCGAACTGACGCCCGATTTGCAGCGGCGGCTGTGGTGGCGCGGCGGGTTGAGTCTGGCGGCCTACATTGTCTCGTTCAATTACGCCCTCCGTTATACCTCCGTCTCGCATGTGGCGCTGTATCTCGGCGCGTCGCCGGTTTGGGCGCTGCTCTGGGAAGGACGGCCCGCCCGGCACTGGCGCAGCGCGCAACGTTACGCGGCGGCGGCGCTGGCGTTGTCGGGCGTTTGCGTCTTGTTCTGGCCCGCGCTCCGATCAGGAACATCGAATCTCACAGGCGAAGCGCTCGGCCTGGCCGCGAGCGTTTTGTGGACGAATTACGGTCGCCAGTGCCGCGCGCTGGGCGCAAACCTCGGCGGAGCGGAAATCACGGCGCACACGATGTGGCGGGCGGGGATCTGGTTGCTGCCGTTGGGTTTGGTGGAATCCGGCGCGGCGGGAGTGCCGTGGAACTGGCCGCTCGTGGCGGTCCAGAGCTATTGCATCGTGGCCGGTGGCGTGGTGGCGTTCGGCCTCTGGACCAACGCGCTGCGCCGCTGGCCGACCAGCCAGGTGCTGCTGTTCAACAATTTGATTCCGTTGTCCAGCATGGCTTGGGCGCACGTCTGCCTCGGTGAATCCATCACGCCCACGTTTTGGCTGGCGATGGTTTTAATTGTGGCCGGCGTCGTCCTGGGGCAGACACAATTTGGAAAACCACGAATGAACGTTCATCTTCACTGAAAGCGGCTCAGGGTTTGTGCAGGCGATAGAACTTGCTGCCCACCGGCGCTGGCTCGGTGAACTGGAGGTTCGCGCCGTTGGTTTGATACGGCGGCGGGATTTGCGGCCAGGGCGCGGCAACCTGCGGCAGCGCGTTAGTCGCTTCCAATACCCAGCCTTCCGCCGGCAGCGGCCACGACACGATCACGGCGCTGTTGCTGCGCGCGACGGAGAGCAGTGGCGCGCCCGGCGTTTGCACAGCGGCGATGACGCCCCAGAATCCGCCACTCACGGAATAATTGCCGCCGCTCAGTTTGCCCGCGTCCGGCTGGCCAATGGTGCCGCTCACGGAATACACGCCGCCGGTGCTCGTGCCGCCGCCGCCGTCAATGGTCTGCCAGTCAATCGAGTAGTCAGCAGCCAGCAGCGCTATCGCTACATGTCCGCGTATAAATAACACTACATAGCCTGCACCAAATTGGCGTCATCATTGGTCAGCACGAATTCTCAAAATCGGTTTGTCGGATGAAAG
>JALOTT010000496.1 GCA_025457745.1 Verrucomicrobiota bacterium | reverse complement strand
GTTGAGCGTGGTGACCGCGGGTCCGAGCGGCCCGGCGACGCTGACCGGCAGTTTGAGCGGCAACTTGATCAGCCTCTCCTGGCCGGCGGGCCAGGGCTGGCGGCTGGAATATCAGACCGACGCCCTGACCGTGGGCCTCGGCACGAATTGGGTGGAGGCGGCGAACAGTTCGGTGAGCAGCACGAACATCACGATTGATAGCACCCTGGGAAGCGTGTTCTACCGGCTGGTCTGGCCGTAAGCTGATCTGGGTTGGTTGGGTTGGGTTTCCGTCGGCGCGGTGCGGTCGAAATGACCGTCCGCGCCGACGGACTTTTACCCGCCGCGAGGGCAAACCGAGATCGGACCCACTCGGGATGATGGCTGGCATAACCCGACCTTGGCCCGGTCCCGGAATCCGCTGGTCGGCGCGGCGCGCTGTGCCGCGCCCCGTCGCCGGGCGCAGCGAGGTTTGGCAGGGCGCGTCACTCCGCCCGCCGTGCTCGCGCACCGTCGTGGCAGGTGCGCGCCGCGCGATTCCACTCAAGCAACGGCGTGCAGGGGACTGACGCGCCCTACCTGAAATCAGCGAATCAGGCGGCGGCGTTGGCGCTGGTTTTCAACGCGCCCGCCTCGCGCCGGTTCAATCCGTCTGACAACAAATCGCGTTTTCTAAATCCGACGGGCGGCTAGCGTGATTTGCTTCACCGGTTACAGCGCCAGGAACCCTCCCGATCCCAAGTGCAACGAGCCCATCGCGCCGGAGAGGGGCGCAAAGAATTGGGTCGAGGGCCTGAAGAAGATGATCCGTTACGCGGAGAAGAAGAAAATCAACCTCTGCATGGAAATGCTGAACAGCCGCGAAACGTCGCATCCCATGAAAGGCCATCCCGGCTACCAGGGCGACCACGTGGATTACTGCAACGACATCATCAAGCGGGTCGGTTCGCCGCGCATAAAACTTTTTTTCGATGTTTATCACGTGCAGATTCAGGATGGCGACCTGATTCGCCGCCTCCACCAGAACAAGGAATACATCGGCCACGTCCACGTCGCCGGCAACCCGGGCCGCGGGGAGTTGGACAAAAAACAGGAGCTCAACTTCCCGCCGATCATGCAGGCGTTGCTGGACATCAAGTACTCGGGCTTCGTGGGCCAGGAGTTCATTCCCACCCGCGATCCGAATCAGGGTCTGCGCGAAGCCGTGGCGCTGTGCGATGTTTAGCCGCAGCCATTCGATTCAGACTTAACGCAAAGGCGCCAAGACGCAAAGGCGCAAGGGTGAAGAGGCACTTCTCCGCGACCAACCAAAATATTCCACGCTTTCCCACCCTTCCATCCGTCTTCGTTTGAAATCGCTTTGCGTCTCTGCGCCTTTGCGTCTTTGCGTTGAATTCCGACGGCATGGTTACGATCTGGACCGGACATTTCGCAGCGCTCCACTCTCGCAAACGCGCAAACGCCCGCTGTCAAAACGTCCGCTTGACACGATTCACTATTTTGCAAACGCTCGACTCCTTGAACGGTTTCCTTAAAATCACAAAAAATGAAAAGTCGCCTCCCTCACCTCCTCAATGGTTGCAACCGGTTAAAACTCTTCCTCGCTGCGGCAGTGGCCGCCGCGCTGCTCACCGCGTGTGCCACCACAAAGCCCGAACCCGGCTTCACCAGCCTCTTCGACGGCAAAACGCTCAACGGCTGGACCCTCGTTGACAAACACGGCGACGGCTACGAGGTCAAGGAAGGTGTGCTTTTCTGCGCCCGAGGCGGTGGCGGGAATCTCATGACCGAAAAGCAATATGACAACTTCGTTTTCCGTTTCGAGTTCAAGCTGGAGGACGGTTCAAACAACGGCATTGGCATCCGCTCGCCATTGCATGGCAATCCGGCCTATCTCGGCATGGAAATCCAGATTCTTGAAGAAGGCGCCGCTGACCGTGGCAAATGGGGCAAACTCAACCCGGAACAATATCACGGCTCCATCTACGACGTGGTTGCCGCCAAGAAAGGCGCGCTCAAACCGCCGGGCGAGTGGAACACCGAGGAAATCACCGCGGCCGGGCGTAACATCAAAGTGATCGTCAATGGCAAAACCATCGTGGACGCGAACCTCAACGACGTGACCGACCCGGCCAAGCTCATGAAACATCCCCGCCTTTTCAATGAGCGTGGTCATATTGGTTTCCTCGGCCATAACGATTACCTCGAGTTCCGCAACATCCGCATCAAGGAACTCGCGCGAAAAGAGATGGACAACACACCGCCGCAAGGATTCAGGGCGTTGTTCAACGGGAAGAACCTGGACGGTTGGAAGGGGCTGATGAAACCGCCGCTGGATAATCCCATCAAACGCGCCGGCCTCACGCCCGAACAACACGCCGAGGCACAGAAGGACGCCGACGATCAGATGCGCGCCCATTGGAAAGTCGAAAACGGCGAGATCGTATTTGACGGCAAGGCCCGCAGTCTTTGCACGATCAAGGACTACGCGAATTTTGAAATGTTCGTGGATTGGAAGATTCCCGCCCATGGCGACAGCGGCATTTACCTGCGCGGCTCACCCCAGGTGCAGATTTGGGATCCCTACACGCAGCCCACCAAACACGGCAGCGAAGTCGGCTCCGGCGCGTTCTACAACAACAAGACCAACGCCAGCAAACCGCTGCTGGTAGCGGACAAACCCATCGGCGAATGGAACCGCTTCCAAATCATCATGGCCGGCCAGAAGGCGCATGTGTACCTCAACGGCGAACTGGTCACGCGCGACACCGTGCTGGAGAATTTCTGGGACCGCACTCAGCCGATTTTCCCCAGCGGCCAGATTGAGTTACAGAACCACGGCGACCACCTTTGGTTCAAGAACATTTACATTCGCGAAATCCCGGCGAAGTGATGAGCGAACGTTTTGACTTCGCCGTG
>JALOTT010000111.1 GCA_025457745.1 Verrucomicrobiota bacterium | reverse complement strand
ACCGTTCCACAACGCACCTGATCACCATGCTCTACTTCGTGGCCGGAAAACTCCGATTACCCCAATATTGAGGCTCCACCGAAAATAGCGAAGAACCGAATTTCAAATGCCCATACCACGCGAACGTCATGAAGATGTTCGAGCCGCACAGCAGCGCGATGGGAAACCAGCGGGTTTGGATGAGGGTGTTCATAGACGGACCTGAATATTCTGCTTCGCCAAAAACCGTTTCACGTCGCCGACGGTGTAGGTGCCGAAATGGAAAATGCTCGCGGCGAGCACGGCGTCGGCTCGGCCTTCGAGCAGCACCTCGGCCATGTGTTCCAAGCTGCCTGCGCCGCCGCTGGCCACCACCGGCACGCCCACGGATTCACTGATGCGCCGGGTGATGACGAGATCAAAGCCCGCCTTTGTGCCGTCGGCGTCAATCGAGTTCAGCACGATTTCCCCCGCGCCGAGCAACACGGCGCGTTTGGCCCATTCCACGGCGTCGAGACCGGTGGCTTTGCGGCCACCGTGCGAGAAAACTTCCCATTTGTCCGGCGCGACGCGCTTGGCGTCAATCGAGACGACGATGCACTGGCTGCCAAATTTTTCCGCGCCCTGCCGGATGAGTTCCGGATTGGCGAGGGCGCTGGAGTTGATGCTGGTTTTGTCCGCGCCCGCGCGCAGCATCGTGTACATGTCGTCCACGGATTTGATGCCGCCGCCGACGGTGAGCGGCATGAAGCATTGGTCCGCCGCGCGCTCGATCACGTCCACCATCGTGCCGCGACCATGCGCGGTGGCGGTGATGTCGAAGAACACCATTTCGTCCGCGCCCTGTTCGTTGTAGCGCAGCGCGAGTTCGACGGGATCGCCGACGTTGCGCAGGCCGCCCTTCTCGGCGACGCCGAATTGGACGCCGCGGGTGACTTTGCCGTCGTGAACGTCGAGGCACGGAATGACACGTTTAGCCATCATCGGCTTGATTGAAGCCCCGGCGGCGACACAACGCAAATCATTCCGATGCGTCTGGCAAAGAGAATTTGCTGGCCTCGCCGGCGTTCCTGCCGCAACATCGGGCTGAGTTTTTCAACGGGAATTTTACAAAATAGATGAAGGCCAAAATTATCATTACTCCTAAGAAAGCCGTGCTTGATCCGCAGGGCAAAACCGTCCAAACCGCCCTCGAGCACATGGGCTATACCGGCGTCACCGGTGTCCACATCGGCAAATACATCGAGATTGACCTCGCGCCCGGCACGGACAAAGCAGCCGCTCAGAAAGCGCTCAACGACGCGGCGCACAAATTCTTGAGCAATCCCATCATCGAAGATTACAAACTGGAGATAGAATGAAACACGAGGATAGAAGATGGAAGATTGAGAATAGCAATCGCCAACCGAAGTCTTCCGCCATCTTCCATCCTCAATCCTCCATCCTCGTATGAATTTCGCCGTCATCCAATTTCCCGCCAGCAACTGCGACCAGGATGCCATTCATGCCATCCGCCACCTTGGCCACGCTGCCCGTTACGTCTGGCACAAGGATACTTCGCTCGGCGACGCCGACGTCGTCATCGTGCCGGGCGGTTTCAGCTACGGCGATTATCTGCGCTGCGGCGCGATCGCGCGGTTCAGCCCCGTGATGCAGGCCGTGAAACAATTCGCCGACAACGGCGGCCTCGTCCTCGGCGTCTGCAACGGTTTTCAAGTCCTCACCGAAGCCGGCCTGCTGCCCGGCGCGCTCATCCGCAACCGCGACCTGCAATTCCACTGCGAACACATCTTCCTGAAAACCGCCACGCCCGACTCGCCGTTCACGAGCCAGATTCCGGCGGGGAAACTGCTGCGTCTCCCCATCGCCCACGGCGAAGGCTGCTATTTTGCCGACGAAGAAACGCTCGCGAAGCTCAAGGCCAACAACCAAATCCTCTGGCAATACTGCGACGCCAATGGAAACCTGACTGACACCGCGAATCCCAACGGCGCGCTGCAAAACATCGCCGGCATCTGCAATGAAAAGCGCAATGTGGCCGGCCTGATGCCGCATCCCGAACGCGCCTGTGAACCGCTCCTCGGCAGCGACGATGGCAAATGGATTTTCGAAAGCATCTTTGCGGCGTTGAAGAACAAAACGGTTGCGGTCTCCGCCTGAGAGTTGTGGCGAAGATGCTAAGGAAGAACAAGTGAACGATGAAAAACATCAAGGCTCTGATTGGCCAATTAATATTGCTACGGTCTTGAGCGGCCTTTCTGCGGCTGTAACAATTTTCATAGTCACGCGAGAACATCATGCCGGCTGGCCTTCTGGCGATGAAATGCTCGCTGCACTTTTGTTCTTGCCGAATTTGTTTCTCGCAGTTTGCTGCTTAATTTATTCGCTTTTCAAACTTGCAGACAAAAAAAGAAGAGGAAGGGCGATTGTTGTTTTGCTTTTGAGTCTCGTAATGCCAATCCGTGGCGGATATGAAGCCTATTATCCAAAAGTGAAACGCGATGATGATAGATACATGGCATATCAACAAAAAATTAGCGATTGGCGAAGCCTTGGTTCAGCAGTTAATCCACTGCTTAGGGAATACTATCTCGCAAACAAATCAAAATGCCGGTTTCCTCACAACGACAACGAAGCAGAGCTTGATGGATTTACAGAATATGCGCACAACCATGGAATCCCTTTGAAGAATGGAAATATTTTAGATCCGTGGGGGAATCCTGTTCACTTCGTGATTGGCCACGATGAAGACAAGGCCCTTCGCGCGCGAGGAAGCTTTTTTGGCATCGCAGACCAAGTTTCAGGCCAAATTGCAGTGGGCTTAATCCTTGAGGATGCATCGCATGTTCAAACAGCGCTGTGTGAACAATGGGCGCTTCACAACGGATATGTTCCGAGTAGACCCAATGGTTTTGACAAATGAATTTGCGAAGTTCACCTAAATTATTTTTTAAAATGACCGAACCCGCCATCACCCCAGAGTTGGTTGCCAAGCACAACCTCACGCCGGAAGAATATGCCCACGCCGTGGAAATCCTCGGCCGCACGCCGAGCTACACCGAACTCGGCATCTTTTCCGTGATGTGGAGCGAGCATTGCAGCTACAAAAACACCAAGCCGCTGCTCAAGACTTTTCCCACCAAGTCGCCGAAGGTCCTCGTCGGCGCGGGCGAGGAAAATGCCGGCATCATTGACATCGGCGACGGCATCGCCATCGCGTTCAAGATCGAGTCGCACAACCATCCCAGCGCGGTCGAGCCGTTCCAAGGCGCGGCCACAGGCGTCGGCGGCATCGTGCGCGACATCTTCACGATGGGCGCAAGGCCCGTCTGCGCGGTGAACTCGCTGAGATTTGGGCCAATTGCGAACGAAACCCCTCTCCCGGCCTCCGGCCACCCTCTCCCCTCATCGAATGAGGGGAGAGGGCAGGGAGAGGGGAGCGCCTCCGCCATCGCCAATAACCGCCGCCTCTTTGCCGGCGTCGTCGCGGGCATTGCGCATTACGGAAATTGCTTCGGCATTCCGACCGTGGCGGGCGAGGTTTATTTCGACAAGACGTATCAAGGCAATCCGCTCGTGAATGCGTTCTGCCTCGGCGTGCTGCGTCATGAACAGATCACGCGCGGCGCGGCCAAGGGCATGGGCAATCCCGTGTTTTACGTCGGCCCGGCGACGGGTCGCGACGGTCTCGCGGGCGCAGCGTTTGCGTCGCAGGATTTGACCGAGGAATCCGCCGAGCAACAGCGCGGCGCGGTGCAGGTCGGTGATCCGTTCATGGAAAAACTCGTGTGCGAAGCGTGTCTTGAGCTGCTTGCCACCGGCGCGGTCGCCGGCATGCAGGACATGGGCGCGGCGGGTTTGACCTGTTCCACCTGCGAAATGGCTGCGCGCGCCGGCACGGGCATCGAGATCGAACTGGATAAAGTTCCGCAACGCGCGGCAAACATGAGCAGCTATGAGCTCATGCTTTCGGAATCGCAGGAACGCATGCTCATCGTCGTCCACAAGGGCCGCGAAGAGGAAGTGAAACGCATTTTCGACAAATGGGATCTGCCGTGGTCCGAGATCGGCATCATCACCGACACCGGCCACATGAAAGTGCGTCACGGCGGCAAACTCGTTGTGGACATTCCCGCGAGAAAAATTGCCGACGAATCGCCGGTGTATCAGCGCGAGGCGGTTGAGCCGGCTTACCTCAAAGAAGTGCGGGCGTTTCGGCTGGAGGGGATACCGGATACGACGAATGGGGCGGAGGCGACGGATGCGCTGAAGCGGTTGCTCGCATGGCCAACCATTGCGTCGAAGAACTGGGTTTATCGCCAATACGACCACATGGTGCGTGACGGTTCGGTGGTTTTGCCCGGCAGTGACGCGGCGGTGATCCGCATCAAAGGGGATTCGCTGCCTGACGTAGGACAGGCGTCGCGCCTGTCTCAAACTGAAAATGAGAATGGAGACAGGCGCGACGCCTGTCCTACGAAACTCATCGCCATGACGGTGGATTGCAACGGCACTTACGTTTATCTCGATCCCTACGAAGGCGCGAAGGCGGCGATGGCTGAAGCGTGCCGCAATCTCGCCTGCTCCGGCGCCGTTCCGCTGGGCACGACCGACAATCTCAACATGCCCAGCCCGATGAAGCCGGAGTTGTTCTGGCAGATGAAAGAATCTGTGCGCGGACTGGCCGAAGCGTGTCGCGCGTTTAACGCGCCCGTCACCGGCGGCAACTGTTCGCTCTACAACCAAAGTCCTGCCGGCCCGATTGATCCCACGCCCACGGTCGCGGTCGTCGGCCTGATTGAAAAAGCCGTACACGTCACGACGCAATGGTTCAAGGACGAAGGCGACGCGATCATCCTGCTCGGCGAAGCGGTGGACCAAGCCGATCCGATCTTCGGCCTCGGCGGTTCAGCGTATTTGCAGCTGATTCACGGCAAGAAGACTGGCAACCCACCGCGTTGTGATTTGGAAACAGCGAAAACTCTGCACACCACGTTGCTGGGCCTGATTCAAAGCGGTCTCGTGAAGAGCGCGCACGATTGCAGCGAGGGCGGCCTTGCCGTCGCTCTGGCGGAAAGTTGCATCAGCCAGCTCATTGTCCGCGAAACCCCGCGCCTCATCGGCGCGACAATAGATCTTTCCGGCGTAGCCGCGCCTCGTGAGAGCGCGGACAGCAAAAAAGACGAATCCGCGCTCTCACGAGACGCGGCTACAATGCGGTTGGACGCTTTTCTCTTCGGCGAGACGCAATCGCGCGTGGTTGTCACCTGCAAACCGCTTGATGCCGTGAAAGTCGTCGAACGCGCCAAACTCATGGGCGTGCCCGCCGTTCAGATCGGCAAAGTTGGTGGCGACAAGTTGACGGTAAAGACCGCGGGCGGCGAATTCTCCGCCCCGCTCGCTGAGTTGTACGACGCGTGGTGGAACGCCATTGCCAGGGCGATGGCGTAGGGCAGTTTGATACAGGTCAAGGGTTGGCTTGACTCGGAATTGCGCAGCGGCTCCGGGTGGCGCAGTTTGAAACCAGTGATGAACCAAATGACCATGGCGGGCGTTGTGTTTGGCGCGACGATGGGCCTGGCCCTCGGTGTTGGGACCTACACGTTCATGTACGCCAAGGGCGCGTCGTATCTCACCAACGATCCCAAAGCCTGCATGAATTGCCATATCATGCAGGAACAATACGACGGTTGGATCAACAGCAGCCATCGCAGCGTGGCGACCTGTAATGACTGCCATGCGCCGCATGATTTGATCGGCAAATATTCGACCAAGGCCCGGAACGGTTTCTGGCATTCGTTCTACTTCACCATGGGCAATTATCCCGAGCACATTCAGATCAACGAGCGGAATCGCAAGATCACCGAGGACGCCTGCCGCCGGTGTCACGCGGACATCGTGGAAGCCATCGAAGGCCCGGCCTTAAAAAATTCCGAAGCCGATAAAACTTCCTGCCTGCGGTGCCATCGCAGCGTGGGCCACCTGCATTAAAAGTTATGAAAAAAAATCCTCCCTGCTCCAACACAAGTGAATCCCGGTCGCGCGGCGGGCAAATCCTGAAATTCGGCCTCGCCGTCGGAATTGCCGCGCTGGCCGCCATCGGCGGGCTGGCCCTGTTGATGAACATTATGGAGCACAAGCAGGAGGCTAGGAATCCATTCTTTCGCGTGGTCGAGTTGACCGACGACACGGAAGACCCGGCGATCTGGGGCAAGAATTTCCCGCTGCAATACGACGATTACCTCAAGACGGTGGATCAGGTGCGCACGAAATACGGCGGCAGCGACGCCTTGCCGCGCACGCCCACCCAGGCGGACCCGCGCTCCACCGTGACCCAGTCGAAGATCGAGGAAGACCCGCGCTTGAAGAAGATGTGGGCGGGCTATGCGTTCGCGATTGATTTCCGGGAGGAACGCGGTCACGCCTTCATGCTGGACGATCAGACGTTCACCGGCCGGCAAACCAAACCCCAGCCCGGCACCTGTCTCAACTGTCATGCCTCAATGTATTCCGCCTACAAGAAAGCCGGTGACGGCGACATTGTGAAGGGTTTTGAGAAGATCAATCCGCTCCCCTTCGCCGAGGCCCGCAAACTGGTGCAGCATCCGGTGGCGTGCATTGATTGTCATGATTCGCAGACGATGGCGTTGCGCATCACGCGCCCGGCCTTTATGGCGGGCATCGCGGCGCTCAAAGCGAGCCAGGGCGTGCCCAATTACGTCGTCAACAAAGACGCGACGCGGCAGGAGATGCGGAGTTACGTTTGCGCGCAATGTCACGTGGAGTATTACTTCAAAGGCGACCAGAAACGGTTGACCTATCCGTGGCACAAGGGCAACCAGGTGGAGAACATCCTCGCTTACTACGACGAAGCGGGCCACAAGGATTGGTCACACGCCGAAACCGGAGCGCCCTTGCTCAAGGCCCAGCATCCCGAGTTTGAAATGTGGAGTCAGGGCATTCATGCGCGCTCCGGCGTGGCGTGTGCCGATTGCCATATGCCCTACGCGCGCGTCGGGGCGCACAAGATCAGCAATCACCACGTCCGCAGCCCGCTGCTCAACATCAACCAAGCATGCCAGACCTGCCACCGCTGGCCGGAAGCGGAATTAAAAGCCCGGGTGGAAACTATCCAAAACCGCACACACGAATTACGCAACCTTGCCATGGACGCGCTCATGGATGTGATTGATGATCTGAAAAACGCGCAGGTCGCCGGAGTGGCCACGAACACACTGGCCAAGGCGCAGGACTTCCAACGCAAAGCGCAGTTCTACCTGGACTTCGTCGAGGCGGACAACTCCACCGGCTTCCATGCGCCGCAGGAAGCCGCCCGCATCCTGGGCGAGTCCATTGATTTCTCGCGCAAGGCGCAGAACGCGTTGCACGGAAGCAAATCGGCGGCGGGGAATTGAACTGCGGAAACGTTGAAATTCAACGGTGTCACCCGTCACGCACTTCATCGGGAGCTGGTTGGTGGCCTCGGTTGTGACGGACAATCCGCGCGACCGGAAAGTGGTGACGTTGGCCGGGATTCTGCCGGACGCGGATGGCCTTGGCCTCGTGGCCGACGTCGCCGGCGCGCTGATTCACGGACAGGAGCCGACGTTCCAATATTACCAGCAATATCACCACCTGCTGCTGCACGGTTGGCCTGGTGCGGTTGCCGTCGCGGGATTGCTCACGTTCTTCGCCCGGCAGCGGATCCGCGTGGCGCTGATGTGCCTCGTCGTTTTTCACCTGCACCTGCTCTGTGACTTGCTCGGCTCGCGCGGCCCCTCGCCCGCCGACTTGTGGCCGATTTGCTACGGCGAGCCGCTGTTCCGCCATCCAATCTGGTTTTGGAAAGGCCAGTGGCGTCTCGACGGCTGGCAGAACCAGACCGTGTGCGTGGTGGTCTTCGTATTATCACTTTGGCTGGCGGTTCGGCGGGGATATTCGTTCGTGGAACTCCTGAATCACCGGCTGGACAAGGTTTTCGTGGAGGTTTTACGGAAATGGCACGACCGTTCCTGCGGACGCAGACCGAAAGTAGGACCAGCAGATTGACTTTGGAGCTTGCTCAATCCTCATTCGCTTGGTGGAATAGCGTCGCGCGGGCGATGCAATAGCTGATGCAAGACTACCCTAAACATTACTGCGGCGTGTTCGGCGTTTATGGCCATCCGAACGCTGCCGAGCTGGCTTACTACGGCCTGTTCGCGTTGCAGCATCGCGGCCAGGAAAGCGCGGGCATCGTGACCAGCGATGGGAACAACTTCCGCCTCCACCGCGGCATGGGCCTGGTGCCACAGGTGTTCAACGGGCAGATTCTCCACGACCTCGTGGGCAACATCGCCGTCGGCCATACGCGGTATTCGACCACCGGCTCGTCGCACCTGCGCAACGCCCAGCCGCTCACGGTGGATTGCGCGCGCGGCCAGATCGCCATCGCCCATAACGGCAATCTCACCAACGCCGCCCAATTACGCGACGAGTTGGAAGCCAAAGGCTCAATTTTCCAGACCACGGTGGACAGCGAAATCATTCTGCACCTGATGGCGCAGCCGGATTTCAACGGCTGCACCAGCAGCCTCACGCACGCCATCCGCCGCATCGAGGGCGCCTACTCGCTGGTCCTCATGACCGACGATGCGCTGATCGGCGTTCGCGATCCGCACGGTTTCCGGCCGTTGTGCCTCGGCCAGATCGGCAACGGTTGGGTGCTGGCCAGCGAGAGCTGCGCGCTGGATTTGATTCACGCGAAATTTGTGCGCGACGTCGAGCCGGGCGAAATCGTCATCATTAACAAAGAGGGCGTGACCAGCATGCAGGCGTTCCCGGAGCAACAACGACGCGCGTTCTGCATTTTTGAATATGTCTATTTCGCACGGCCCGACAGCACGATCGCCAAACGGAATGTTTACAAGGTGCGCGTCGAGATGGGCCGTCAACTCGCGCGCGAACACGCGGTGGCGGCGGACGTCATCGTGCCCGTGCCCGACAGCGGCAATTGCGCGGCGCTCGGTTATTCGTTGGAAAGCGGCGTCCCGTTCGAGATGGCGTTCGTGCGCAATCACTACGTGGGCCGCAGTTTTCTCCAGCCCTCGCAGCTCATCCGCGACTTCGACGTGCGCGTGAAACTCAACCTCATCACCGAACTCGTGCGCGGCAAGCGCGTGGTGGTGGTGGACGACTCCATTGTGCGCGGGACGACGTGTAAGACACGGGTGAACACGCTCAAGGAAGCCGGCGCGAAGGAAGTTCACGTGCGCGTGAGCTGCCCGCCGCACATGCATCCGTGCGTTTACGGGATTGATTTCCCCGACCGCAGCAAACTCATGGCGGCAAATTATTCGCTCGAAGACATCCGCAAATATATCAATGCCGATTCGCTAAACTACCTCTCACAGGACGGCATGGTCGCGGCCACCGGTCTGCCGAAGGAATCGTTCTGCATGGCCTGTTATGACGGACATTATCCCGTGCCGTTCGACCCGATGGTGAACAAGCACACCATCGAGCGGCGCAACGGACGCGCGCAGGGCCTGCTCGAAACGCTGGCCAAGGAGCGGGCGCAGATCCGGTTGCTGTAAGTTCTCCAACCGGTCAAAACTCTTTATCCTCCAGCGTGGTTGGAGCGAATCTTCACGCTCAAGGTGCGCTTACATCCCGCCCGCGAGCATGACGGACCAATGCGTCGTGACGAAGGCCGACTGGCGTGGCGATACATCTCCGGGCGAAGTCGCCTCCGCCGGAGCCGCGTGGGAGGAAGTGCTCACCAGCGCGAGCGCAAAGCTGCGGGACGGGAAAGCGCAAGGCTTTTGCAAGCCACTGTAAGTCAAGCCCATCTTCAACAGTTTCAAAAAATGGGGGTTTGGCAATCAATGACTTACAAAGACAGCGATGGGCTTTGCCAACACATTTCAAATCCAGCGCACGATC